>JASFIU010000171.1:0-8726 GCA_050122495.1 Desulfobacterales bacterium
GAATGGAACCCAGTTCGCCATGGCTTCACCAAATGAAAATCCGCAAATTCAGCAAGAAGAGCTGACCTGGGAGGGCAAGGTTAACTTTAAACAAACAGCCGGGACTGCAAATTTAAAAGTAGACAGCGTGTTAACCCTCCAGAATACCAAGGTCAGTGCTCCGGACGTGAAACTGGTAGAAGAAAAGCTTAACTGGAAAGGTACGGTAGAATTATCTTCTACAGAAAAAATCGCTGAACAGCGTGTCAGTGCAAACGGAAATCTCGCCAGCGGCCCGTTGGAAATTAATCTTCCGCAAGCGAGTTTGAACTTCACGAAGGACGGCCTTAATTGGCAGGGGAAATTCGATTATGCCCGGGAGAAAACCGGAACAACTATAAACACTGACGGCCAGCTGGGTCTTTTGGGTATCAAAATGGACTCTCCGGAGCTAAATCTGGCCGAAGAAAAGCTCACCTGGAACGGGGCCCTTCAATTTTCGGCGGCGGCGGAAACGGATAGCCAACGGATCGTTGCAGATGGAACGCTGAACGGTGGCAAGCTTTTAATGCGTCTGCTTGATCAGAAGCTCAATATTGAACATAGCGATTTAGCCTGGAAAGGCCGGTTGGACTCGGGTGCGTCCCAAGATTTTGATACCCTCTCAGCCAATGGTGATTTGCGCCTTAAAGACGTGCAAATCCATTATCCGGAAGGCAAAGTGAGCTTGCTGAACTCGGGCGCTATCACCCTGCAGGCAATCCAGGTTAAGGGCCTGGATGATATCAGGGTCACAGACGTCGCATTCGAAGGCCTCAACCTGATAACACCGCAAGAGACCGAAAATACATCTTCGACACCAACGCCCTTATTCAGCACTCAAACGGTAGCAATCCAAAACATTCAGCTGAAAAAAAGCCAGGACCTTTCAATTGACACCGTCAAACTGGAAGATTTAAGGGCCTTATTGCACCGCAACAAGGAAGGGCAATTGTCGGCGATTAAGACACTGGAAAATGTGCGGGCGGGCTCCTTTTCATCTGGCCCCAAAAAGCAAACCTCGGCTGACGATCAAGCGAAACCTCAAACAACCTCCAATAAAGAAACCCCTGGCTTTGGCTTTCGTATCGGGCAGTTTGAAGTTAGCGGGAATAATCTGGTGCGCTTCGAAGATGAGAGTGTCAGCCCCGCTTTTGGCATTGACTTGAATATACTGCAGGCCAGTGTTTCTGATCTAGACAGCAAACAGCCGCAGCAGCCCGCTACCGTAAAATTGGAAATTTCCGACCCAGAGGAAGCCCGCATTTCACTCGATGGCAGCATGCAGCCATTTGCCGATGGACTCAGCCTGGATTGGGTCGGCAAAATCGAGTCTCTTAAATTGGTGCCCCTGTCTCCCTATGTCATCCAGAACACCGGATACAGGTTTATCCGGGGCGAACTGCAGGCTGACATTCCTATAAAAATTACCCAAAACGAGCTAACCGGCGCAATCGATCTAATTTTGTATAATCCCCAGGTCAAAAGCGTAAAAGCAGTGGACTCCGAAAAAAAGAAGAAGGGAAAAATAAAACTGAATATGCCGCTGGATTCGGCCTTGAAGCTGTTGCGCGATAAACAAAACAATGTAAAATTAAATATTCCCATCAGCGGGGATATCACTGATCCGAAGTTCAGTGTTGCCGACGCCATCAACAAGGTATTGGCCCAAACGCTTCAGACCTCGGCCCTCTCGTATCTAAAATTCATGCTGGGCCCCTATGGCATTGGTATTTCCCTGGCTGAAATGGCAGTTGAACAGGCTTCCAAGATTCGTCTCAACCCCATATTGTTTGCGCCGGGAAGCGCCGAACTCGATGAGGCGGCCATCGATTACCTGCAGAGAGTGGGCGCCATTTTAAAGGAACATTCGGAGGTTCAGGTGGTTGTGTGTGGTGTTGCCACAGAAAGCGATCGCGCCGCCCTGAGCGCAAGCCCACCGGCCCAAGCTGGAGAAAGCGATAAAGGCGCCCAAGACGACAGCGGTCCTCAAAAAGAACCTGCCGCGTCAGCATCAACTGACGCTGCCCTGCTGGAGCTTGCCAAAAAACGCTCAAAGCGTATCAAAGAACGGCTTGTCAACGAACACGGAATTGCCGCCAAACGGATCATCGGGTGCGAATCGGAAATTGATAAGGATGCGGGCGCCAAGCCCCGGGCGGACCTCGAAATTTAAAGGGCAAACACGCATGGGAGCAGCGCGTAAAGGTCTGCCCATTTAGTTTGTCTGGATTTTTTCTTCCTTTTTGGGACTGAATTCCTTCACGATAAACCGGTAAGCAATATAGTACTTATAGATATTGCTCACGTACTGTACCGTCTCAGCCCCGATTCGCTGGGCGACAATGATTTCTACGTTCCGAAACCAGATATTGGGATCGAATCCGGATTCGCTGGCCTCCTTCCGCAATTTAATGAGCTTGCCAGGACCGGCATTATAGCTGGCAAATGAAAAGAGCATCTTGTTGAGCGCATCCATGGGCTCGTTCTTATAATAGCGGTCATGCAGAAAACGCAAGTATTTGACACCGGCATGGATATTATGCTCCATGACTTCTATTTTGCGTATATTCACATTGGGATCGGCAGCGGTGCTGGGAAGCAGCTGCATGACACCGATAGCGCCGGCCGGGCTGCGTCTGCTCTGATCGATGCCTGATTCCTGGTAGGCTTGAGCGGCGATCATCAGCCAGTCAAAATCATATTGCTTTGAATAACGTTTAAAAAACTTAACCGCATCTTTGAAACGTTGAAACTCTTTCTCGGTTAGGGCGTTGCGCACCCATTTTGTATTTTGCAAATACCGTTTGTAAAGGATGTTGCCCTTCAGCGTTCCTTTTTTGTGAGATTTTATAAATCGATTAATCACATTTTGCAGCTTGGGGCTTTTTTTACGAATGGCCCAGGCGATCTGCCCGCCGCTTCTAAGTTTAATATCTGGATGCAGCCTAATTTTCTGAAACACCTGGGCCCAAAATTCGGCCTTATGACTGTCCATCACAATCATCGGAATTAAACCGGCATCGATCATTTCCAGAAGATCTTCATCCTCCAGATATTCGTCAGCGTGTATTAATTTGATGGGCTTCTTACCGGATTTTTTAAACCGGGCATTGAGCTGTAAAAGGCTTTCATAGTAACTGCTGGATTTCCTGACGTGGATTTCCCTCCCGGACAAATCATCAATGGTCGCGATGGGCGGTGCAGTGGACCCGGTTATGATTATTTCGTCAACACCGGTCAGATGCGGTGAAGAAAAATCAACCTGTTTTTGACGCGCCGGTGTGATGGTCAGATTACCGGCAGCAATGTCTCCAATTCCTTCCACCAGCCCAGGTAACAGCCGGTCCCGCCTGGTTGGAATAACAACGACTTTGATTTTAAGGGCTTTGCGCTTGTGTTCTTTATTCAGATAGGTTTCGAATTCTTTGAGAAGCTCATAGGTCAAACCCCGCTGGTCGGCACCATCCAGAAAGTAAAAGGTCTTGCTGGGTGGCACCAGCGCCCGGATCAGGTGCCTTTCGGCCATTCCATCGAAATCACCCGACCATTTTTTTCCAAGCTTTAAATCGGATTCAATCGCCCGGGCCTCGGTTGCATTTATGGCTATAAATAGGATGGACAGAATGGTGTGTAACAAAAAGGCGGAAGTTCGGATTGAGCGGTGCATGTCGGCTTCTCCCTTCGGGCAATATCGTCTCCTTACTCAAGGGACACAGTTTTTAACGGATAGATCTGGTCTAAGTTGGTATCAGTCGAAATTGATTTTTGCAAACATATTCCAATGTAAAGCATAAGCGTCAATATTGATTATGGTTTTCCGATTGGTTTTGTTCGATCAATTGGAGACCAATTTTTCGGAACGTGAGTGTTATTTCTATTGACCGAGGCAGGGTAGACATTATATTTGCATGAATACAAAATCTCAGGAGAATAAAATATGAAAAACACCAGAATCCTGTACAAATTCAGCACTATTTTGGGAACCGTTATTCTGCTGACCGGCCTGGTCACAACTGTCCGGGCGGGTTCCGACATCGTTCTATCCGCCGGCCAAACCGTCTACGTGCCAATCTATTCTCATATTTACAGTGGACTGAAAGGTCGCCCGTTTAACCTGGCGGCCACTCTAAGCATTCGCAACACGGATCCGCAGCACTCGATCCGTCTGGTCTCGGTCAAATTTTATGATTCCGAAGGTAAGCTGGTAAAAGAATATCTGGATAAACCGGCTGAGTTAAAAGCCATGGCATCCACCCGCTATATCCTGACCGAAGCGGATACCGGCGGGGGGTCCGGTGCAAACTTTCTGGTCATATGGAAATCGCAGACAAAAATTAATCCCCCCTTAATTGAGGGTGTGATGATCGGCACGCGCTCCGGCCAGGGAATATCTTTTGTTTCCCGTGGGAAGGTTATTAAAAATGAAAGCAATTAGGACCTATCTCAGTAACCTCAGATCATTCAAATCGATTTAGAAACGCTTTGCTTTAGATTGGGTTTTCCAAATCCCGCCACGGCGGGATTCCACCGCGTTGTTTCCAACGATTAGGCACTTCGTGCCCTTGTCTTTTACCGCCTATGGCGGTAAAAGACAAGCCACCCGCTTTGCGGGTGGTCGTTGAATCCTTGACAACATCGTATTAAAAGCTTTAAATTAGATCGTTTTTTTCAACCACGAACAGGAGAGATCAAACGATATGAGAAATCCATTCCGCAATCCGATTATGCATGCGTTTTTGGGTATGTCTATCCTCTTTACCGTGGCTGCCTGCCGTGAAGAGCCGCCACCACCGCCAAAACCCATCCGTGCCATTAAAACCATCACCGTATCCGAGCAAGCAACCGGCAAGATCAGGGAATTTTCGGGCGTCGTGGAAGCGGCTGACAGCTCCAGTATCAGTTTTGAGGTTGCCGGCAACATTCAGAAAGTGCGCGTCGATGTGGGCGACCGCATAACCAAGGATCAGGTGCTCGCTGCGCTTGATCCAGAACCCTTCCAGTTAACGGTGGCTGAGATCAAGGCTGAGCTTAAAAAAGCCAGCGACAATGTTACCAAAACAAAGGCAGAGCACGAGCGCCAAAAGCGGATTTTCGAACAGGGTGCCGGTGCACAAAGGCGTGTGGAAGTCGCAGAATTTAATTACCTGGCCGCAAAGAGCGGGGTTAAATTTCAGAAGGCGAGACTGAATAATGCCAAACGCGATCTGAACAGAACCGTCCTGCGGGCGCCTTTTGACGGGGCAATCGCCAATCGGTATATCGATCCGTTTAATGAAGTGGCCCGCGGCCAGAAATGTTTTGACATTTTTGAGTTTACCGGCATGGAAGTCGCCATCAGTATCCCGGAAGATGCCATCGAAGAAATCCATATGGACCAAAAGGGGGAAATTCGGTTTTCCGTATTTGCAGACCGCTCCTATAATGGCCGGGTGACCGAAATCAGCAAAGTGGCAGGCACCGCCAATGCGTTTCCCATCAAACTCACCATCGACGACGCCGATAAGCGCATTCGCCCCGGGATGACCGCCCGGGTCACCATGCTGCTTACCGGCGAAGACGAAAAAGCCGCCTATCTGGTCCCGTTATCGGCGATTGCACAACGCGGTGATTCCAGAAAGGGTTTTGTCTTTATTTACGATTCCCAGACATCTACTGTTAAGAAAACCCGAATCGATGCCGGCAGCGTCCGGGGCAATTCCGTCCTGATCGAAAGCGGCGTAGAGGATGGGGACATTGTCGCTGTGGCCGGCGTCAGTTTTTTGGAAGATGGTCAGGAGGTCAAGCTGATGGCGCCCAAGGAAAAAGAAAAGGATTTTGAAATTAAAAAGGCTGAATAATTTTAATTGATACGAGTTGCGAGTCACGGGTTAGGGGTTATAGCCAAAATATAGCACTGTCTTAAACGCGCAACACGCAAATCGTAACGCAAAACTCAAATTTGCATCCAACAAGGATTCCTGACATGTCCGCCATTACCAACTTTTCCCTGGGCACGCAACGACTGACGATGGTGATCATTTTTACCATCGTCGTTGCCGGTCTCGGTCAGTTTTTCACCTTTCCGCGCCTGGAAGACCCGGCCATCGTCATCCGCGAAGTCGTGGTTACCGCTTTTTTTCCCGGTATGAAACCGGCCGATATCGAAGAGCTGGTCACCCGTAAGCTAGAAGCGCAGATGCGCACCCTGCCGGAGATTGACGATATGTGGTCGGATTCCAAACACGGCCGGGTCATCCTGCATGCTGAAACCCGCGACGAAGTTGAAGACCTTGATTTCGTCTGGCAGCGGGTTCGCAATAAGATGAGTGATATCAAACCACATCTGCCGGCCGGTACCATCGGCCCCTTTGTCAATGACGAGTTCGGGCTGGTGTCGGTTGCCGACATCGCCCTGACATCGGATGGTTTTTCGATGGCCGAGATGCGCGTCGTGGCCCGGGATATTCGCGATCGTCTGTATGAAATCAGGGGGGTACGCAAAATTGATCTCTACGGCGTCCACGATGAGCAGATTTTTCTGGATTTCTCAACCACCCGGCTGGCACAGTTCGGCATTACGGGTGCTGAGGTGATCGACACCCTTGTCAAGCAGAATGTCGTGCTGCCGGGGGGCACCTTCGATGCCGCCCAGCAGGATATCATCGTGGAGCCGACCGGCACGTTTCGCAACATCGAAGATATCGAAAATGTTGAAATCACCATACCGGACACCCAGCAGACCATTCAGCTCAAAGATATCGTGTCGGTTTATCGGGGCTACGAAGACCCGCCCGGAGATATGGTGTATTTCAACGGCAAGCGTACCATCGTTATCAGCGTATCGATCACTCCGGGGGTCAATGCGGTGGATTTCGGCCAGCGCCTGACCCGCAAACTCGATTATCTAGAATCCAAGCTGCCCATCGGCTACGTGCTGGATTACGCCACTTTCCAGCCTGACCTGGTTGAAACCGCTGTGGCCGGCGGGCTCAGCAACGTCTACCAGACCCTTGTCATCGTCCTGGTGGTCGTCATGCTGTTTTTAGGCGTGCGCACCGGGTTGATCGTGGGCTCCTTTGTACCTATGACCATGCTGCTGGGATTGATCACCATGCGTTTTTTCGGCATCGAGCTCGAGCGGGTGTCGATTGCGTCATCGATCATCGCTCTGGGAATGCTGGTGGATAACGGCATTGTCATCGCCGAAGATATTCGCTCCCGGCTTGAACGGGGCGAAGAACGAAACGCGGCCTGTCAGGCCACCGGAAATACGCTGGCCATTCCGCTGCTGACCTCATCCCTGACCACCATTTTTGCATTCCTGCCCATGCTGTTGATCGACGGTCAGACCGGTGAGTACGCCTTTTCATTGCCCATGGTGGTCATCCTTCTGCTGTTATCCTCCTGGTTTCTGTCCATGTACATGACACCGACCATGTGCTTCTGGTTTATGAAAGTCAAACCGCCGAAGAAAAAGGCCTCGCAGACTTCGCAATCGACCGGCACCTCAAACGGCGAAAACGAAATGGATGCCTATTCGGGGCGCTTCTACCAGATTTATCTTAAGATATTGAAAACAATGCTGCACCTCAGGTTCATTGTTATCATAGCCGCTGCGGGTGTTATTGTTTTCGGCGGATTCCTTGCGTCGCTGCTGGTACGGGAGTTTTTCGGGCCCAGTGTGCGCAACCAGTTTCTGATCTATGTCGACCTGCCGGCCGGCTACCGGATCGAGAGCACCGATGAAGTAGTTCAGCAGCTGACCGATTGGATGGCGGACAAAGAACAAAATCCGGAGATCACCAGTACGATTGCCTATGTGGGCATGGGCGGGCCCCGCTTTTTTCTGGTCCTCTCACCCCTGGATCCGGATCCCCACGTGGCATTTGTGATCGTTAACACCGAGTCACCCGATCCGGTCCCGGAAATGGTCGAGCGCGTGCGGCAGTACTTCATCGATCATATTCCTGAAGCCAACGGCCGCGTCAAGGAAATGTGGATGGGTTCGGAGGAGCCCGGCTTTCTGGAAATCCGCCTATACGGCCTGGATCCCGCTTATATTTTTGAAAAAGGCAACCAGCTCGCCGTCCGTTTAAAGGACATGCCGGGAAGCCTGGATGTGCGCAACACCTGGGAAAATAAAGTCCTCAAGGCCCATATCGTTGTGGACCAGGCCCGGGCGCGACGGGCGGGTGTGACCTCCAAGGAAACGGCCCTGTCCCTTCAATCGCACATGAGTGGGGTGAAAGTGACCGATTACCGTGAACTGGATGTGGCCATCCCCGTCATATCTCGATCAGTAAAAGAAGAACGCAAGGTCATGAGCGACCTCTGGAATGTTATGGTGCGTTCCCCCAGGGACGGCACCAGCGTGCCGTTGACCCAGATTGCGGATATACGCGGGATATGGGATTTTAGCCGCATCGCGCGGCGCAACCAGGAGCGCTGCGTGACCATCGAAGCCAAGCACAAATACCTGAAAGCGCCAGAGCTGCTGGAGGCCGCCAAACCCTTCATCGAGGAGCTTGAGCTCAATGCCGATAGTTGGTGGGAGGTTGGTGGCGAGTTAGAATCTCAGGCCGAAGTCATGGAAAAGCTCACCCGCTGGATGCCGCACTGTTTTTTCGGCATCGTTGTCCTTCTGGTGTGGCAGTTCAACTCGATTCGGCGGCCCATGATCATTTTTATCACGATCCCGCTGGCTTTTGTCGGCGCTTTTATCGGGC
>JASFIU010000172.1:0-8716 GCA_050122495.1 Desulfobacterales bacterium
CCTTCAACCAGGCCCTCATGGAACTAGGCGCTTTAATCTGCAAACCCCGCAATCCAGCCTGTAACGTCTGTCCGCTAAATCCTTTTTGTCGTGCCTATAAAACCAATCAGGTCGACCGTTTTCCAAGAAGGCAACCGTCAAAAGTCACACCGCAATTTCATATTGCCGTTGGCGTTGTCTTTAAAAACGATCGGATTCTGATCACCCGGCGTAAGACCGAGGGGCTGCTGGGGGGATTATGGGAATTTCCGGGCGGCAAGATTAGAGATGGCGAGTCGGCCCGGGCCGCCTGTATCAGGGAAATCAAAGAAGAAGTTAATCTGAATGTGCGTATTGACCGGCATTTAGCAAAAGTTAAACACGCCTATACTCATTTTAAAATCATTATGGATGTCTTTTGCTGCCAATATATATCCGGAAGGGTTTATTTGCGCGGCCCGGCGGCATTTCGCTGGATACGTTTGGATGAATACGAGAACTATCCGTTTCCCAGGGCCAACCACAAGTTCATACCATTGTTAAAGAGGAATAAAAAAGCAGCTGACAAGGTGCAGGTGGCGGACTAAAATATCTGATCTAAAAAAATCATAGTTAGGCATTTTACATTACTCCAATACTCCATGACTCCATTACTCCAAAACTCAAAACATGACATCCTGCTCATTCAGCCCCCTATTCGCGATTTTTATCTTACCGCCAAGCGCACGATTCCATATGGTTTGGCCGGTATCGCCGCCGCACTGATGGAAGCCGGATTTTCGGTAAACATTCTGGATGCTTTGGCCACCTCAAAATCTCGGATTGTCGACCTGCCGCCGGAAATGTCTTATTTGCAGCCCTATTACAGAAAAGCCGATCAATCTCCCTTTGCCCTGTTTCATCATTTCAAGCATTTCGGTTACAGCTTCGAGACCATCGGCCGGCAGGTTAAAAGATCTCAACCCTTCCTGGTGGGAGTTTCCGCTCTATTTAGCGCCTATGCCGACGAAGCCATTAAAACCGCTCAAATGGTGAAGGCCCATCATCCGGATTGCAAAATCGTAATGGGCGGCCACCACCCTACGGCTCTGCCCGAACGGGTGATGGAATCTCCGGCCGTGGATTTTGTGGTGCGCGGAGAAGGCGAGGTAGCAATGCCCCCGTTGGCTAAAGCACTTCGCAACGGTTCGAGCTATGATGATGTACCGGGTCTGGTTTACCGCCAACCGGACGGCAGCCTGCAGGTCGGCGAAACGGCCATCATGGGCGATCCGGATGATTATCCTTTACCGGCAGCGCAGCTGTTCAACCAACGCTACTACCGACGCAACAAAAAGGCCTCAGCGGTGGTAGTTGCCAGCCGGGGATGTCCGCTAAAGTGCACCTACTGCTCGATCGGGGCCTCGTCTCCCTTGCGCCATCGCCGCAGAAGCGTGAAATCCGTCATCGTTGAGATCGAAAAGGCCGTCAACCAATATGACGCCGGGTTTATCGATTTTGAAGATGAGAATCTGTCACTGGATCGAAAATGGTTTCTGCAGTTATTAAATCAAATCAAACAACGCTTTGACGGGAATCAGCTCGAGCTCAGGGCCATGAACGGGCTGCTGCCCTCGTCATTAGACGAGCCGGTCATAGCTGCCATGCAAGCTGCCGGTTTCAGGACCTTAAACCTGTCCCTGGGCACCACGGCAGAGGGGCAGCTAAAACAATTTCAGCGGCCCGATGTCCGCAGGGAATTTGAAGCAGCCCTCGTATTTGCCGAAACCTATGGCCTTAAAGCGATCGGTTACATTATCATCGGAGCGCCCTTCCAGCAGGCAAGCGATTCCCTCGCCGATCTTCTTTATCTGGCAAAACTCAGGGTTCTGGCAGGCGGTTCCATTTTTTACCCGGCCCCGGGCAGTAAAGACTATGCGCTCTGTGCGGCAATGGGGCTGCTGCCTAAAACATTTTCCTGTATGCGATCCAGCGCCCTGCCCCTGTCCCACACCACCACCCGCAGAGAGGCAATAACGCTGCTGCGCCTGAGCCGGATCGTTAACTTTATGAAGTCCATTGTCGACAGCGGCCGGGCCCTACCGGATCCTGCACCGCCCACAGACAGCATCCCAAATGCCAATGATCGCAACGATGCCGGCAGACAATTGCTGCAATTCTTTCTATATGATGGAATCATCAGGGGGGTAAGTCCGGACGGTGAGGTGTTTGACCATGAGATTTCTCTAAAATTGAGTAAAAAATTCCTTGCCGGCTTGAAATCGATTAAGATAAAAGGGTGTCAAAAAGGTGATTAAACGATGAAAAAAAATTATGACCCGCGGATGCATTCAGCCGAGCATATTTTGAACCAGACCATGGACCGCCTGTATCAATGCGGTCGCTGCTTTAACGCGCATATTGAGCGCAAAAAATCAAAATGCGATTACCGGTTTAATAAAGCGCTGACTGCCGAAGAAACTGAAGAAATCCAGGCCCGGGTAAACCGGATTATACAATCAGATTTGCCGGTGAGCGAGGAGTTTATATCAAAATCAGAGGCCTTCAGTCGATTCAATACGGAAAAGCTGCCGGATGATGTGGGAGACCGGATCCGGATTATCCGTATCGGTGATTACGACCACTGCCCCTGTATCGGGCCGCATGTCAAATCGACCGCCGAAATCGGAGGGTTTCGGATCACCTCCACCGCTTTTGAAGATGGTGTCCTGCGCATCCGGTATAAGCTTGAAACCGGTTAGGCCAGTTTAGCCCGTTGAGCCGGTTGGGCCGGTTAAGGAAAAATATCTAATCTTCTTTTTTACGGGCAACGGGCTAATCCGCCGGAGGCGGACCCAACCCAAACCATCTAGAACAACTGTAGGCGAGTTCGATACGCGTCGATCACGTCTTTGGGATCATCGGTGATGAGAATATTATCCTGAATCCAATCGGGAGCCCGGCCGCGCTTGATCATTTCCTTGATCTGGCTATCAATGCCATTCCAGAATCCCCGCCGCCCCTCGGTATCAAATAAAATAACCGGAACCTGTTCCAGGATGGACAGCTTCATATTGCACAGGGTAATCCCCAATTCTTCGAGCGAACCCAAACCGCCGACGTTAAAAATCGGAAATGATGCCACTTCAAACCATTTCTGTCTGCTATGGCGGCAGGTGGATTGAAAAACCTGGCAGAAATCAACATCGGTGGTCATGGATTGATCGGTGATGTCCAGAAAATTCGCACCGGATAATATGCCGCGCGTCCGTGCAAGGCTATTGGCCTGTTCCATAACACCGCTGCCGCCTCCGGTGACAATCCCGATACTTTGGCCCCAAAAAGCGATCAGGGCGTCCATCAGGTTCCCCAGACGTGCTTCGCCGTCTTTTGATAGCCGCATATTCGAGCCATAAAAAGCAAAGAGCATGGATTTGTGGAAGTCGGCCAGTCGTTCCGGAAGCACAAAATACCCCATCCCGTCACGCATGGTGTGAACCATTAGACAACCATTTAATCCGGATACCCAGTACACCTCGATTCCAAAAGCGTGGTATTCTTGAAGGCGGTTGTGATCCAGTTGCGAAAGAAAAGGCCCATGCTCGCAGGAAGGTTCGTAAAAATAAAGCGCCTTGATTTTGCCCTCACACGCCAGGTTGATGATGTCGCGATGCTCAAGCAAATTGGGGAAATACTTCAAAGCCAGCACGGCAGATGAATCCTTGACGGCCTCTTGAAGCTTGGATGTGGCGTATGCATGACTGCATTCACTGGTGGGTGAAAAATCTCGCCGGGCGACGGCACACAGCGCTTCAGTTGCATCACAGGCATGGTCGGGGCCGTTTAAATAGATCTGCGCTTTTTTAATCGCATCCGTATTATTTTGCATAACCGCAACGGGTTTTGCCAGGTAATGGCAGCTAACGGGTTCCGGAGGATTGAATTGCGCTTCCAGCCGGCGCATTTCCTTATACGTAAAAAAGCCATGGCCGCCGGCATTTTTTTTCGGACGCCGGCTGTTTTTAGATTTTGCGGCGTAATAGACTTTGGCGGCAATCAACGGATTAACAATCGGATGCCGGGTTTGATTGACGATTTCAAGATATATTCGAATACCGCGTGTTTTGATGGGATCCAGGACCGTGGCCGGCAAATTTCTGCCCAGCTCAAATCCGCTCTGCAAAACCACATAGTGCTCGTTTAAATACATGGAACAGGTGGTCACCGCGCCTTTGCCGGCTGCAATATTTACGGCATGCACCGTTTTTCGGACCTGATAGCGGTTCAAAAGCTCTCTGCCATCTTCCCGGAGCAAAATACGCCCCAGTGCTTCCTTGTCCAGAGGCTCTTTCAGCTCACAGATCACCTTATGGGGCGCAATAACGATACTGCCATCGGCTGAAATAGTGGTAGATGCCGGCAATTTGAGTTCCGAACGTTCAATGGCTTCCAATACCTCATCGGATGTCAGAAGCGCTTCCGGGTCACAGAAGACCAGGCGTCCGACAGGCAAGCCCAGGGTGATAAATTCGCGCAGCTCATTAAGGCCCGGATAACCAGGGATCACCGGTGACGCCACCAGCGTCAGCGTTACGGTGTCGCCCTCTAAAGCATCCGCTGATGGCGGTTCACATTTTATCTGAATGCCCAGACGGGCGATGCGGGAGCGTTCGCTAAAAACAATATGCTCGGCTTGATTTTTAAGATGCTCGACAAGCTGATCGTTTAGGCCGAAGGTGGTTTGAAAAGTGATCGTGCGTGCATTGGCGTCCACCACCTTGGTAATGACGCCATCTTTGGACTGCAGCAGCCCCCGATAGATTTGGTTATCGCGCTCTTGATTAGCCATAGATCCTTTATACAATGTTAAATAGATTTAATCTATTCAAATCCAGTTTTAGAATGAAATTAATCGATTGATACGGCATAACAATGATGGCTCGCTGAAAATCGGGTGGGATGAAGGCTAAAAGCCCAATTTTAAGATAGGTGCACTCCCGGATGTGGTGAAACCGATTGTGCGAATTAACGTCAGCTGTGATTAAAAGGTCGGGTTTTCGGTTAAAATATTTTCGATAATCTTAATAATCGAGGTGTCCGTAATACAATTATCATTGAAATTGGTTAGTTTTATTTCCTTCAGCATCATATGATCAAGGACCCACCCAAATCCCAGTTGCTCAAAAAAAATGATCGTCTCCTTATCCATTCCCAAAATCAACCTCCGTTCGCAGTCGATATAGATATTTTGGCTCTGGTCCATGCTATCCGTTGGTTAGACCAGCAAAATACTCAGTGAAATCAGATATCAGCCTTTGTGATGGTCCTAAAAAGCCCAAAACTAGCTGATTTCCATATAATTTATATATCGTCACTTTAGATGGATACCTTTAGCGATTTTGTTGGTAATTATTTGCGCCGGAATTTCCAATAGCTTTAATCGAGTTTTCAAGTGTCAGGTAGAAAAACATGGGACTGGGGACCCGTCTTCGCTCTGACGAGCTACACCGAGGCAGGCCCGTCTTCGCTCTGGCTTATCGCGCCAAAGCTAAGCATAGGCGGACGAGCTACGCCGCGGTAAACTGAGTGCTAAGGAATGAGGTGTATCGAAATAAAAACAGGCGAAAATGGCTGTGCCGGCTCATGAAGGAAACCGACACCTCATGATGAAATGGTCTGACGCCCAGCTAGTCTTTTTGCTCGGTCCTCAGCTTGCCGCAGCGTAGCTCGCCAGAGCGAATATGGGTCCTCAGCACTCATTACTCATTTTTAATTGACACCCAAACGCCCTTTACCTATTATTCTCTAAATAGAATCCCAAATTCTCATTGATTTTTATTAAACATGCAAATTTCTCATGAAATCCAACCGTCGGACTGGGGCAAGGGTGAACCCCCGCGCGGGCTGTTTGTTTGTGACTTTGACGGCACATTGCTGCGCTCGGACCGCAGTTTTTCCGATGCCGACCTTGAGGCTCTGGAACGACTCGGTGCATTTGGCATCGTTCGGGTGATCGCCACCGGCCGTTCGATCTACTCCTTAAACACCGTTTCGATTTCAGAGCTTCCGGTGGATTTTATCATTTTTTCCAGCGGCGCCGGGGTCACCCAGCATCCCGGCGGCCATATCATCAGAAAAGTGAGCCTGGATGCCCATGAGGTAAACCGGGCAATCGCAATTTTGCAGGAAGACGACCTTGATTTTATGGTTCACCGCCCCATACCGGACAACCATGTCTTTGGCTATTTTGCGTCCACCCCCGCCAATGCCGATTTCAAAAGACGAATTGACCTTTACAGTCAATTTGCATTTCCATTAGATGAGGCCTCCGACGGTTTTGGAACGGCCACGCAGCTGCTGGCCATTCTTCCGCCGGCAATTGGCCCGCAGATACTGGAAACCATAAGAAAAAAGCTGCCGGACTTTAATATCATTCAGACAACTTCACCGCTGGACGGACAATCCACCTGGATCGAAATCTTCCCGGCAACGGTTTCAAAAGGTCTTACCGTTGCCTGGCTTTCAGCAGAATTTGATCTTAATTCCGGTCAAACCCTTTCAATCGGCAACGACTATAATGATCTGGATTTGCTGGAATGGACCGCAAACAGCTTTGTCGTGGAAAATGCGCCCGATGACCTCAAAGAACGATTCCCGGTGGTTGCCTCCCACAACGAAGGCGGCGTCGCCGAAGCCATCGAGCGCTGGCTCGCCAGCACTAAATTCGGGCATCACAAATAGAACCAGATTTTTTGCTAAATCTTTTTCCGTTCCTCGATACATCTCACTCAATTTGGGTTTCAGGTTTCAGTGTTCAGGTGTCGGCAAATACTATGTTTTCCACCTATCTTTGCGCTCTGTGATCGATACCCATTAATTCTTCCAAATATAAAACCCGCCTATGCGGCCATAGCCGCAACAAGCGGTAAAAGCCTGACACCTGAAACCTGACACCCGACACCTAAAATTAGACGAATTACGGCTGTGATTTGGTACTATTAATTTAAAATTTAATTGGATGGATTTAGAGATAGATTTTGAAAGATTAGCTACAAACTTCTTTAACAGCCTCTTCAAAAATAGACAGGCCCTGATCGATTTCTTCGGCGCTCACGGTTAACGCCGGGCAGAAACGAATGCTGTTCTCACCGCAGCCTAAAATTAACAGACCTTTTTCAAAGGCTTTGCGAATGATCATGGGTCGCCAATCCGTGGCGGGCTCCTTGGTCTCACGATCCTTTACAAGCTCGACGCCGACCATCAGTCCCTTGCCGCGGACATCCCCAATACATTCAACAGATTTTTGCAGTTCGTGCAGCCCGTTCATCAGGCGGTCCCCTTGAACGGTCGCATTTTTCATCAAGCTTTTCTCAAGCAGCTCAATTGTCGCCATGGCCGCCTGACAGGAAAGCGGATTGCCGCCAAAAGTGGAGGCATGGGACCCGGCCTCCCAGTTCATGGTATCGGCCGGCGCCACCATGGCGCCAAGCGGCATTCCGGAGGCAATCCCTTTGGCGAGGGCCATGATGTCAGCCTCAGCTTCAAAATGCTCCATGGCAAACATTTTACCGGTGCGGCCCATGCCGGATTGAACTTCATCGGCAACATAAAGAATGCCGTACTTTTTAGCAATCTCATACATTTTCTTGTGAAACCCGGGCGGCGGAACGATGTATCCGCCTTCGCCCTGGATGGGCTCGACGAAAATAGCGGCGACCTCCTCCGGCGGCACCGTGGTCCGAAAAAGGGTGTCTTCCACCCATTGGACGCAGAAAAGCTCACAATCCGGGTAGCATAAATTGTAAACGCAGCGGTAACAGTATGCGTAGGGGATATGCGTAATGCCGGGTACAAACGGATTATAGTGCTTTTTTTGAACCGTTTTGCTGGCGGTCAAAGAAAGCGCGCCCATGGTGCGGCCGTGAAAGGCGCCAAAAAAAGCAATATTTAATTCCCGCTTGGTATGCCAGCGGGCCAGTTTGAAGGCCGCCTCCACGGCTTCAGCCCCCGAATTTCCAAAATAAACCCGTTTACCCCCTTTTCCGGGAACCAGAGACGCTATTTTTTCAGCCAGCTGAATTTGCGGCGTGTAATAAAAATCCGTACCGGACATATGCAATAACTGCTCGGCCTGATTCTGGATGGCTTTGACCACGTGCGGATTGCAGTGCCCGGTCGCATTGACGGCAATGCCGGCGGTAAAATCGAGAAATACATTGCCGTCCACATCATGGACCCACAGACCTTCGGCCTGGTCGACCACCAGCGGGTAAACACGGGTGTATGACGGCGAGACGTAGGACTTATCCAGTTTAATTAATTTTTTCGCTTGCGGCCCCGGCAGCTTGGTTTTAATCGATGGAGTTCTCGGCATGGTGCCTCCTAATTTGAAGTTCGATATCCATTTCGACAGTCTGATTAGTCCGAATATAAAACACGCATATTTTTATATGCATATATTACAATAGTTTATCCTTTTTTGTGTAAAAGCGCAAGACGCGTTTCAGCAATTTAGGTCCATTGTGCCCTTAAAGAAGGATAAATAAATCACGAAAGCACGAAAGTATGGAAACACGAAATAGGAAAAAGAAAAATTTCGTGCTTTTTAAATTTCGTGTTTTCGTGATGAAGAATATTTTTAAAAATCTGTTTTTTCCGCTTAAGACATTTTATGGTATAGTGCAGCAGATTTCGATGATCCTAATATTTTATGGATAAGGATAATGCCATGTCTGCAATTATAAACAGCCAGTCCACC
>JASFIU010000173.1:0-8592 GCA_050122495.1 Desulfobacterales bacterium
TGAAATACTAATATTGGTGGGACTCGGCAAAAGTCAGCTCAGTGACCAATCTTTAAAGGTCATTCAGAAAATTGATTCACCCCGCAATATTAAAATATTCGTCAGCCCGACCTGCCCGTATTGTCCACAGCAGGCAATTAATGCCGTAAAAGCGGCTATTGAAATGCCACAGACTATTTCCCTGGAAATCATCGACATTCAGAGCGAGCCCGAACTGGCAAATCAATATTCGGCTCAGAGCGTTCCCCAGGCCTTTGCCAACGATGTCCTTATCGGGCAGGGCGCCCAGCCGGAAGAAGTGTTTATCCTTTCGCTCGAAAAACTGGAGGCCCAGACCATCTTTATTCCTGAAAGTGATGCGGAGCTCATCGAAACGGATCTGCTCATCGTCGGCGGTGGACCGGCCGGTTTGACCGCCGGCATCTACGCCGTTCGCAGCGGGTTGCAAACAGCCATCGTCGAGCGGGATGCGTTGGGCGGACAGGTGGCCACAACCCCGATTGTTGAAAATTATCCCGGATTTACTTCGGTGGGCGGCAAATCACTGGTCGACATCATGGTCAGCCACGCGCTGCAATACGTACAGATTTTCCAGGGCGAGGCGGTGGTTGATATCCAAACCGGAGCACCGTTTACCGTAAAGACCAACCGCCGGCAATTCGTATCGAAAACCATATTGCTGGCCACCGGTGCCAGTCATAAACACCTGAATATCCCGGGTGAGTCCCGGTTGTCCGGCAGAGGTGTTAGCTACTGCAGCACGTGTGACGGACCGCTTTTTAAGGATAAAAAAGTGGTGATGGTGGGCGGTGGTAACAGCGCGGTTACCGAGGCCTTGCATCTTTTTCACATGGGCATAGATGTCACCTTGATCCATCGCCGGGATAAATTACGGGCCCAGGATTTTCTGGCCAAACAGCTTATTGATAATAATATCCCGGTACTCTGGGATACGGAGGTTAAAGAAATCCGCGGGGAAGAGCGGGTTGAAGAAATCTTACTGATCAACAACAAATCCAACCAGACATCAGAATTTAAAACCGACGGGGTGTTCATTGCCATCGGTTACACGCCTGCGGTGGAACTGGCCCAAAAATTCGGCCTGGAGATCAATGAAGACGGTTATATCAAACAGGATGGCAAGCACCGGACGACGGTTCCCGGTATTTATTCGGCCGGCGATGTTGAGGGGGGCTACAAACAGATCGTCACCGCCTCCGGGCAGGGGGCTGAAGCTGCAATGACCATTTTTGAGGATCTGATTAATCCCTATTGGTTAGACGGGCAAAACTAAAATTATGAGTTGTTTGTTATCAGGCGCAATTTGTCTGTTTTGCGTTCACAGATTCCCCGGGCAATGACTAACTTTTTACCCACCTTTTTCCCATCGCGTATCACCCGGGTATCCTGACGGCGCGCTGTTTTTTTTATCGAGGCCGTATGCGGATATTTGAATTTGAAGTAATTCTGCAGTTGCGGATCTCCCTTTCGAATAAGGGCAAAAACGTCCTTTTCCTTTTTCTTTTTTTTGGTATTTAACTCCAGTTTGTCGCGAAATCCTTCGATAATGCCCACTGCAAAATCGGTTTTGCGGAATCGGTTCAATTTCTTTTCGCGGTTGTATCTTTCCCATTGGGCATCAATGTATTGTGTAATAAAATCATATACATATGAAGCAATTTTTAGATTTTGCACCGTGCCGCTGATTTCTAAAACACGGCCCATCTTGCCTTTCGCGACGACGTATGCCGGTACCCAAATCCCCGTGATAAAATAATAGTCCTGCAGTAAATTAGCCAGATGGTAATTTTCACGGGGGTGGCGCAGGGCGGGGGCGCCAATAAAAATACTGATAAACTTGCGCCTGTTTTCCAGGCGATTGAGTTCGATATTATGCGTGGCGATTAACTCGTGGGCTTTGGTCATGGCGGCGTCCGCTTCAAAACGATTCTTGCTTTCAGCCAGCGCCAGCAGCTTTTTGATCCGCAGCAGGCGCTTATCGTAATGACCGGGGCGATCCTGCCGTAAACGGTCTTGAAGCGGCTGATAACTGCCGGAAGCCGCCGGAAGAATTCGAAGCAGTTCGCAGGCCTGCTTGAAAGCAGGCCCGTGCGGGGTTTGCGTAGATGCGCCAAACAGCTGCTGGGCGATTTGATGTGCCATTTCATGCAGCAGAACATCGCGAATCGAATCCCAGGGATAATTCATTACCAGTTGGCGGCTCAGAGCGATTTCGCGCTTTTCCTTGGACCAGGTTCCCCACCGGGTCTGCATATTTCTTATGGCAAAAAGCGGCTTGCGGATGAGCTGACGCCGGATCGGATCTAAATTGTGCAACGCGGCCTCCCACTCACTGGCCATCCCCTTCAGGATTCCATGTTCCAGTTCAAGACAGGCCTGATTTTTTTTAGACTTCCTGGAATCTTTTGACCTCAAACCCGGCATAATTTTTCAGCGGCTTTTTCAAGAGTTTCGCTTTTTTTCGCAAAACAAAACCGTAGCACTTTATGATCATCCTTTTGATGATAAAGTGCTGATGGCGGGATAGCGGCAACACCGTGTTCAACCGTTAAGCGTTTTGCGAATTCGAAATCCGGTTCGTTGGAAATCGGCGAATAATCCAGCATTTGATAGTAGGTTCCTTTGCAGGGAAGGGGAATAAAGCGGGATGAGCTTGTCAGACTTAAAAACAGGTCCCGTTTTTGTTGGTAAAAATCGGACAGGCTCAGATACAGGTCCTTGTTTTGCATGAATTCGGCATATGCCATTTGGATGGGCGTGTTGGATGCAAAGGTTAGGAATTGATGTATCTTCTGTAATTCGATTGAAAGCATTTCGGGTGCCAGGCAATAGCCGATCTTCCAACCGGTGGTGTGATAGGTTTTGCCAAAAGAGCAGATGACAAAGCTGCGTCGCGCCAGGTGCGGATATCTGCTCACGCTTTCATGCTGCCGTCCATCGAAAATAATATGTTCGTAAGCCTCATCGCTGACGATAGAAATGTTGGTGTCTTTAACGATCTCAGAGAGATTTGAAATATCCTCTTTCGACAGAACCGCGCCGGTGGGATTGTGGGGATAATTCAAAATGATCAGTTTTGTTTTACGGTTGACGATATTTTTGACTTTATCCCAGTCGATATTGTAGTCGGGAAATTTCAACTGGACATACACCGGAATCCCGCCGTTTAATCGGACTATCGGATCATAGGCGTCATAGGCGGGCTCGAATATAATGACTTCATCATCTTTGTGTACGACAGCGGAAATCGCTGCAAAAACGGACTCCGTCGCACCGGATGTAACGGTGATTTCGGTCGCCGGGTCGTATCGGGTGCCATACATCTCATAAACCTTTTCGGCAATTCGTTCGCGCAGCACCATGACACCCTGCATGGGGGCATATTGGTTATGACCTTCACGCATATATTTTTCCACCAGTGAAATCAGCTCGGGGTGGGTATCGAAGTCCGGAAATCCCTGGGAAAGATTAATCGCACCATGTTCGATGGCCAACAGGGTCATGACCGAAAAAATAGTGATCTCGAGGTCGGGTAATTTAGATCGAAAATTCATATTTGCGGACAATAGGCTAATGACCCCCCGCTGTCAAGAGCCCAAAGCAGCGGGCTCTTCTTTTCGGTAAAAGCCGCAGAATACGGCGATTTAACAGATTGTTTATCCGCAGATTTTCGCAGATTTTTATTTATTGATGATCTGCCACCGATACCCTGAATCATGCGCCGGTAAAAGGACTCCATTTCGGATTCCCCTACTGCCATGGTTATCTTTGACAAAAATAATATGGTCCGCTATGAAACATTTGCTGAAGGCTGGCTGCAAAACAGCAGGGCCTGGGGCCGCCCGGTGGATATCATTCAAATGAACGATGGATCGTTTCTCGTATCGGATGACAAAGCCGGCGTGATTTATCGAATCAGCTATGGGCAGTAAAGCCCAATTGATTGCGGATTGCGGATTGCAGATTAAAATATCGAAGTAGGGATTTGTTTAATTCCGCAATCCTAAATCTGCAATCCGAAATACTATTTGTTCCAGTTCCCCATATTGTTTTTGAAGAAAGGAACACCTGGATTTTGAAAAACGATTATCCCAGCACTCCCCGAGTGGCAATCGGCGCTGTTGTTTTCAATAATAATCGTGTGTTATTGGTCCGTCGGGGGCAACCGCCATCTGAAGATCTGTGGGCCATTCCCGGTGGCAGTGTTGAAATCGGCGAGACGCTGCAGGAGGCTGCCGAGCGCGAAATAATTGAAGAGACCGGCATTACCATTCGGGCAGGAGAACCCGTTTATACATTTGATTCAATTGTTCGCGATAGTGCCGGAAAAATCCGGTTTCATTACGTCATTGTTGATTTAAGTGCTGATTATATTTCGGGAGATCCGACAGCAGGGGATGACGCGGTTGAAGCACGCTGGGTGACAGCGCAGGAAATCAAAGACCTGCGCGTAAGTGCACCGACTCTAAAGCTGTTGAAAGAAAAGTTCCGGTTCGGTAGATAGGTTTGACGATTTGCTGCGGAGCTGTGGCTCCGGCTAGGGCTTATCAAGGTTGAGTTCAACTTCAACCCGTCGATTCTGTCGGCGTCCTTCTTCGGTTGCATTGCTGGCAATCGGATCTTTGGGCCCCAAACCGGCTGCTTTGATTTTAATTGCGTCGACCCCTTTTCCCACCAGATAGCCTTTGACCATATTGGCTCTAAATTTCGAGATGCTCATGTTATAGCTGTAAGCACCGGATGCGTCCGTATAACCGTTAATGCTAATTGTGGTTTGCGGGTTTTGAACCATGAAATCAGCAATTCGATCGAGCGTTTCATAGGCTTTCTCCGGCAGATCATTTGAGTTGTGATTAAAGTAAATCACGATTTTGCGGTCCGGAAATGGTGTGACCTCAGGAACCTTTGCCAATTGCTCTGTTTGACTGGTGATTTCAGCCGCATCGCTTTGTGGCGCGTTCGTATCCGGGATAACACTTTCATCAGCTGGCTTTACGGCCGGCAGATCTATATTCTCCTCCTTTTTATCGGCTACACCGGGCACATAGGATTCCTTGGCTTTTAATGTAGGAGAATCATAAGCTTGCGGAGCGATCTCTTCAATCTTCCAACGAGGTGTATCCGTTACCTGGAAGCTGAATAGAAAATATCCGGCAACCAGGAGAAGCAAAACGATAACGGCAAGGTATCCGATTCGCTTTCGCGCCGATTGGTTTTGAAAGCCGGCCATGAGGCTTTCCTGCTGTTCAACAGATTCTCTTGCGTCATTTTCTTTGCCCGCATCGTCAATGGGAATACGCAGTTCCTTTTCGCATTCCTTAATCACAGCGCTATCGATAACCTTTTTCCCCGCGGAATATCCGGTCAGCAAAGCATGATCACAGATAATATTAATCAGTCGCGGATAGCCATGAGAGAATGTATATATGTTGCGTAAAGCATCCGCTTTAAAGAGTTCCCGGGTGGCTCCGGCAATCTTGAGGCGATGCTTGATGTACTCACGCGACTCACTTTCGGTCAGGGGGTCGATATGGTGACTGACTGTTATTCTTTGTTTAACTGCTTTGTTGCGCTCGTCATTGATTATTTTGTTGAATTCACTCTGCCCGACAAAAAAGATGTTTATCAATTTGCGGTTATCCATCTCGATGTTTGATAAAAGTCTTATTTGTTCAATAAGCTCGTGATTCAACCGTTGCGCTTCATCGATGATCAACAAAACCTTTTTGTCGGCAGCTGAAGCTTTGTACAGGAAATGTTTTAAATGAATAAGAAAAGCGCCTTTACTGTCAAAGCGCCTGTTCATTTTAAATTCTTCGGAAAGAAAATTAAAGAAATCTAGCGTGCTCAGCCCCGGATCCGGAACCGCCGCTACGATAGCGGAAACGTCGATTAATTTCATTAGGCCATGAATTAAAACCGTTTTACCGGTACCGACGTCGCCGGTTAGAAGTAGAAAGCCTTTATTTTCCAGGATCCCGTACTTAAGGGTGGCCAGAGCCTCTTTATGTTTTTCGCCAAGCCAAAGAAATTTTGGATCGGTGGTGATTTGGAAAGGCTTAATTTTTAAATTGTAATACGATTGGTACATAAATCTATCGTCTGATAAGGCCGCGGCTGTAGTAAAAATAGATCGTTATCCAAAGAACGAAAAAAAGAATGATATATGCGGTTCTTTGACGCAGGAGCTTCTTGCGTCTTTTGTCAACCAGATTGGCCGAATTTTTCAATTCTCTTTTTACAATTTCCAGTTCATTCAACAGGCTTTGCATATTCGCTGATTCGGAATAGTTAACCAGGCGCTTGGATTTGTTTTCAAAATCACGGACATTGTAGGAATCAAAGAGTATCTTTTGTTTCTCGGTTAGATATGAAATTTCGTGAATTTCCTTTGCGAATTCGGCACAGTAAAATTGTTTATAGGGATTAATGGCGGGAACTTCCCCCAATTGCTTGATTCTTCTATCGATGCCTTCTTCTAATTCACCTGTAATCTCCGCCAAAATGGCGTCCAACTGATCGATGGTGCTGTTGTTTTTGATTAAATCTTCGCCTGAAAGCGAAGAAATGAAAAAAATTAAAAATCCGGCTGTCACACAGCTCGTAAATATCCGTACGAGTGCAATCACATCGCGATTAATTGAGAGCATCTGCGCCCGTCCTTTCGGCTGGGTCTCAACGATAGAAGCTGCCATAAAAACTTGCAGCCATTAAGTTATATAAATAGTCTATTTTACAATATAATTGAATAAAATCGTACAGTAAAATGACACCGTTGTCAATAAAATGGATTCGATGCGAATCCAATCATTGTGACGATTCAGCTGATTTTTTATTCGTCAGATTTTGATGAATCTCGTTCAGGTTGTTTGTATTTCCGATATGTTGTTGGATCCAATCCGTAGAACGCCCGTACTCTTCAGCCAGGGCGGCAATCGCCTCCTGGAAGGTGTTATGTTTTGCGGTTGCACTCGTCCAGTATTTATGGGCTCTGCGCGGATCATAGAAGTCAATCTCGTTAGGGGCCTTTGCGTTATTATCCTTCTGGATTTCCGGCGGCTTATTTTGTTTTCGATCGGTTAAATTTTGATGGATCTCGTTAAGATCGTTGCTGGTTCCCATATGTTCCTGAATCCATTCCGGAGAGCGGTCATACTGTGAGGCAAGCGCTGCAACTGCCTCTTTAAAGGTATTGTGCTTTGATTTTTTTCCGGTCCAGTATTTTTGGGGTCTCCTGGGATTATAAAATTCAAGGCCGGTGGTTTTAAAACTGCCAGCTTTATTCGCGGGGGTCTTCAATTTCTTTTTAGGAGCAGCTTGCTTGGTGGGCATTGGCTGCTTGGTTCCAGGCGGCTTTTGGCCAACCCCGGAACCTTGTTTTAATGCGGTTTGCTTTTTAGCAGACGGTTTTTCAGTTTCAATTTTCTCGATTCGAAGAACGTCATTCTTCTGATAGGTTATGATTAAACCTTGGTATTCACATTTGACTTCCGGGCCTTCCTCCCAGGCACGTTCCTCGCAGACTGTCTTCATCCCATCCTTAAAAAAGATAATATCGGCCGATATATTTAAAGGTGCCAGGATAATGACCAAGTATGCTAAAGCTATTTTCTTCACGCGCGCCTTCCTTAAATTTAGCACCACCGATGAACACGTAAGCGCCAACGTAAACCTTTTACAACAATCTGCAACAATTTGAAATAGCAAAATTAATGCTGAATGAAATATTCTCGAAATTTTAGTAGGTTATATATGGATCAGAGGTGAAAGGATAAAACAATGGATTCTCGCTGACCAGCGATGGCTTAAATAAAATTCGATTGTTTGTAACCCAAGCATCAAGAAGATGATTCGGCGGGAGCCGTTGGGTCATTCAGCGTTTCTTTAACCGCCTTCAACATTTCATCTCGATCGATTGGTTTTGTCAGGGTGCATGTGGCGCCCAATTTCTTGGCTCCATCCAGATAACCTTCCGGTCGATTTACCCCCCCTCCGGACATGGCAATAATTTTAACTTTGGGAAACTCTTTTTTTAAGTCGATAATCATCCCGATACCATCTTTATTCGGCATGATCAGATCCGTGATGATCAGATCCGCAGGATTCTCCCGGTATTGTCGAATCCCCTCTATACCGTCCGGGGCTTCGGCGATTTCATACCCCACCCGTTCTAACATCAATCGAAGCATTGATCGAATCTGGGTTTCATCATCAATGATAAGTATACGTGCCATCAATTACAATTCCTTTCTATATCAAGGGCAATCCATCAAATGCCAATGTGGCTGGTCTCTGACTGTATATTATTAGATCATAACTTTATTGGTCTTTCAACCTCAAAAACCCAGTTAACGATATAACCTTCTGTAATTGATATAAATTTATAGCTATCTTTTTTTTAAATGCCGGTTTTTTCCAAACCCTTTTCGGCCTGTTTTACGATAATTCTAAAGCGATGGGGGCTGATCCATTTCGCGTACTTTCTTGGGGGGCGGAGGTGCAGTCAGGTTGGCCTTTTGAAGGGCTTTATTTACCGCCTCGTTTATGTATCCCTGGATAGGTAATTTTGCC
>JASFIU010000174.1:0-8590 GCA_050122495.1 Desulfobacterales bacterium
GTGTGTCAAGTGAAAACTCGGCTGTACAGGCCTGGATCAAGGTGTATGCCGTCAATATCATAACCTACGGGTGATCCCGAAATGTCGTAATTAATAGTTCGCAAATTCCAAGTATCAAATCGCAATTAACAATGCTTAAAATTCAAAATACCAAACATCCTTGCTTCGAATAAGTGCGGAATAAGCCCGTTTTGTTGATTGAAATTTTAAATTTGGTTCTTGAAACATAGAGTGCTTTATAGATAATAAACTTGATGCTGAAAAAATATAGAGTTGAGGGGACGGGCCGTTTTTCCACTCTCGTTGTTCGTCGAGCGGGACTGAATTTACACTCAATGCGAACCGATGCTTGCCGGTGGCCAAAACCCATGGTCACGAGGCGCTTTCGGAAACATTGAAAAATTTCAGCGACGCCATGGAACAGCCGCCGGCCAATAGACTCCTCAAGAATTTATAGACGTGGGTTGAGCTGGAGGTTTTTAATTCAGATATGTATTTTACTCTCTAATACTGAGCTTGCCGGTAAAAAAACATGCAACAAAATGTTTGTTTTGAACTTCTCTGAATTCCGGTTCCCTTTTACTACAAATATCCTTGGCAAAGAGGCAGCGGGGGTGAAAGCTGCAACCCGGCGGGGGGTCGATAGGGCTGGGGACGTCTCCTTTTAGAATGATCCTTTTGTTACTTTGGTGAGAAGGGTCTGGAATAGGCACCGCCGAAAGCAGCGCCTGGGTATAGGGATGCAACGGTTTCTGATAGAGGGCCTTGCTGGGTGCGAACTCCACGATTTTGCCCAGGTACATGACGGCCACGCGATCACTTACATGTTCCACCACACTTAAATCATGGGATATGAAGAGATAGGTCAGTCCAAACGCATCCTGTAGATCCTTGAGTAGATTAATCACCTGGGCCTGTATCGAAACATCCAGCGCGGACACCGCCTCATCGCAGACGATCAGTTTGGGATGAAGTGCCAGCGCTCTGGCGACGCCGATCCTTTGTCGCTGACCACCGGAGAATTGGTGGGGATAGCGACGCATGTGCTCTTTACGCAGCCCGACTACCCGTAATAACTCGAGTACCTTTTCTTCTCTTTCCTTTCTGCTTCTCATTCCATGGACAAGCAGGGGCTCACCAATGATGTGCGATACCGTTTTGCGGGGGTTGAGGGAAGAGAAAGGGTCCTGGAAGATGATCTGCATATTTTCGCGCAATGCCTGCATCTTATTCTTATCATAGGTGAGAATGCTTTCACCTTCGAAATAGATTTCACCGGAAGTGGGCTCTTCCAGACGCAGGATCGCTCTGCCGAAGGTTGTCTTGCCGCACCCGGATTCTCCCACCAAACCGACGGTTTCCCCCTCATTGATAGTCAGACTGACATCATCGACAGCTTTAACCGAAGCGATTTCTTTCAGAAGAACGCCACCTTTGATGGGGAAATGTTTAACAATGTTTTTGGCCTCCAGCAGGGCCTTTCCTTTTCCTTGCAGATCAGGCATATTTCAAACACCTTACAAAGTGATTATTTGCGGCTTGATACATCTCAGGTTCCACACGGCGGCAGTCGTTAAAAACATCCGGGCAGCGGTCGTTGTAAAGACAACCCGGGGGCAAATTGAGCAGGGAAGGTACGACGCCGGAAATTGTCTTAAGCCGGTCTTCTTTACTTTCTCGGCCCAGCACGGGGATGGATTGCAGCAAACCGACCGTATAGGGATTTTTCGGGTTGGCATAAAGCGTTTGCACGTCCGTGTATTCCATGACTTTGCCGGCATACATAACCGCCACATTTTGGGCCATCTCGGCAATGACACCCAAATCATGGGTGATAAACAGGATGGATGCACCGGTTTCCGTTTTAAGCTTGTTCATCAAATCCAGAATTTGGGCCTGGATGGTTACATCCAGGGCGGTGGTGGGCTCGTCGGCGATCATCAACTTCGGGTTGCAGGCCAGCGCCATCGCGATCATCACGCGCTGTCGCATACCACCACTCATTTGATGCGGATATTCTGATAGCCGCGTTTCCGCAGCCGGGATGCCGACCAGGTGAAACATTTCGATCACGCGTTCACGGGTTGCGTTGCGGGACAGCCCCTGGTGTAGTCGGATGACTTCTGCGACCTGGTCGCCCACCGGAAAAACCGGGTTAAGCGATGTCATCGGTTCCTGGAAAATCATTGAAATGCGGTTGCCCCGAATTTTGCGCATCTGATATTCAGATAACTCCAGCAGTTTTTTGCCGTCGAATAATATCTCGCCGCTCTCAATTTTCCCCGGAGGATCCGGTATCAGCCGAATAATGGAATGGGCGGTGACACTTTTACCGCAGCCGGATTCTCCCACCAATCCCAATGTTTCACCTGACTTGATCGTCAAGCTGACATTGTCAACGGCTTTGGCCACAAACCCGCGAACATAGAAATAAGTTCGCAAGTTTTTTATTTCCAACAGGTCTTTGTTTGCCATAAATACGAATGCTAATCTCTTAGTCTGGGGTCCAGAGCATCTCTGAGACCGTCACCCAGGAGGTTGAAACCCAGGACGGCGAAAAGAATGGCCAATCCGGGAAATGTCATTACCCATGACGCCCGCAGGATCAAGGCGCGGCTTTTGGCAATCATGGCGCCCCATTCCGGTGTGGGCGGTTGGGCGCCCAATCCCAAAAAACTCAAGGCAGCCATATCCAGGATGGCCGATGCAAATCCCAGCGTGGTCTGGACGATCAATGGGCCGAGGCAGTTGGGCAAAATGGCAATAAAAATAATGCGAAAATCACGGGCACCAATCGCGCGCGCGGCGCTGACATAGTCCTTTTCGCATTCTTCCAGCACGCTGCCGCGCACAATGCGTGCAAAACGTGGAATATAAGTGATGGCAATGGCAATCATGGCGTTTTGAAGATTGGGCCCCAGGTAGGCCACGACCACAATTGCAAGCAGGATGTAGGGGAAGGCCAGGATCATATCCATGATCCGCATGATGATGCTGTCCCGCCATCCTTTGTAATAGCCGGAGATGCATCCTAATACAATGCCGCATGAAAATGCGAGACCGACACTGATGACCGCCACGATCAATGAAACGCGCGCGCCGTAAATCAGGCGTGAAAGGATATCCCGGCCCAGATCATCGGTGCCCAGGATATTTTTCCAGGTGCCGGTCGCATGCCACACCGGGGGCTTGAGCTGATCGTAAAGGGCTGTTTCAACCGGATCGTGAGGGGTCAGATAAGGAGCGAAGATGGCGCTCAGGATAAATATCGTAATAATTACCAAACCCAGGACAGCGGTTTTGTTGCGCCACAGCTGACTGACCTGGTCAAAAAACGGGTGCCGATCTTCCGGATTTTTTTTGGGCTTTTCGTTTTTCATATTTAATTGGATTTGGTGTTTAGTATTTTGTGTTTCGTCATTCGAAGTCAAGCTTCCAAACACCAAACACTAATTTCTAAGCTATTTCACACTGATTCTGGGATTGATAATTGCATAGAGTACATCCACGCACAGGTTAATCAAAATAAAGATCGTAGCAATAAATAGCGTGCCGCTACGGATGACCATATAGTCTCGTTGCATCACGGCATCATACATCCACTTGCCCACCCCGGGCCAGGCAAAGATGGTCTCCGTTAGAATCGCCCCACCCAGGAGTACGCCGAACGAAAGACCGATGGTGGTGACCACCGGAATCAGCGCATTACGCAGGGCATGCTTGTAAATGACGATAAACTGTGAAAGCCCTTTGGCTTTAGCGGTTTTGATGTAATCCTGGCGCAGTACCTCCAGCATCGAAGAGCGGGTCATGCGGGCGACGATCGCCGTCGGAATCGTGCTCAAGGTCACTGCCGGCATGATAATATGCCAGAGTGCATCCCGCAGTGCCGCCCAGTTGCGAGTTAATATCGCATCCAGGATATAGAAGTTGGTGATGACCTCAAGATCGATACCGACACTCAATCTGGAGGACATGGGCAGCCAGCCCAGATTGAGGGCAAATATGAGCATGAATACCAGCCCCAGCCAGAAAATGGGCATACTGACCCCTGCCAGGGCCCCGAGCATACTGAGGTAATCAAATATGGAGTATTGTTTGGTGGCCGAGATAATGCCGAGGATCATGCCGGCAATACAACTGATGAACATGGCCACAATGGAGAGCTCGATGGTGGCCGGAAAGCGCTGCTTGATCTCGATCCAGACTTGCTGGCGCGTCCAGATGGTTTCTCCCAGATCGCCCTTCATCAATTGTTTTAGAAACAGCCCGTATTGAACATACAGCGGCTTGTTGAGTCCCAGATGTTCGCGAATTTGCTGCAGCGCTTCTTCCGAAGCGCGCTCCCCCATCAGCAGTTCAGCCGGATCCCCCGGCGTAAAATGCAGCATGAGAAACACAAGGATGGATACGCCCAACAGGGTGGGGATCAATACGAATATTCTGCGGATGATATAAGCAAGCATTGTGAGCTTTGATTATGGTCTTTTGTAATATATTTGTGGGACGTGACACTGAATTGCATTTTACCCGCTAAGCGTTAAAGCTTTATACCAAAAAAAACTAGCTGTAAACAAAAAAGGGAAAGAGGATACACCTCTTTCCCTTTTTTTCGGTTAGCTGAATAATGCAAGCCTTTTTACTTCATCCAAACGTTTTTCATGCGGACAGAGCCGGTTGGATGCAGTTTGAAGTCCACAACATTATTGCGAGCCGGCCAGATGACCGTGGAGTGCGCCACACTGATCACCGGGACTTCATCATAGATAAGCTTTAAAGCTTTTTTGTAGATTTCGGCGCGCTTGTTCTGATCGATGGTCTGTTTTCCCTGGGTCATCAGGTCATGGTATTCTTTGTTGTGCCACTGGGTTCTGATGGATGACGATGCCAAACCATCGAAGAGAACCGCCAGGAAATTATCGGGATCACCGTTGTCGCCGGTCCAGCCCAGCTGAAACAGATCCATATCTTCCGGTTGTTCGCGCTGCCGCTTCAAATAGGTTCCCCATTCGTAGCTGACGACCCGGGATTTGATGCCGATTTTGGCGAGATCACCCGACATGGCCACTCCGATTTTCAATCCATCCGGGTTGTAGGGTCTGGGAACCGGCATGGACCACAGGGTAATTTCCGGTAACCCTTTACCCTCCGGGAATCCGGCTTTGGCCAGTTCGGCCTTGGCCAGTTCCACGTCGTATTTAAAACCCGGTACTTCCGTGTTGTAACCCCACATGGTCGGCGGAATCGGGTTTTTGGCGACCTGTCCCATACCCTGGTAGAGGTTGTCCACAATGGCCTTGCGGTTGATGGCATGCGCGATCGCTTTGCGCAGATGGAGGTTACTCTTCCAGGGCTCCTTGGTGTGGTTGAAAGAAAGGTAGCCGATATTCATGCCCGGCTGCGTGGGAAGCCACAAGTTTTTATCCGCCTTGGCGAGCTTAATATCAGCCGGGTTAGGAAACTGGCAGATATGAATGCTGCCGGCCTTCAATTCCAGAAAACGCACCGAATTTTCCGGGATGGAACGAAAGACGACTCTGTCCAGATAGGGTCCTGCGGATTTATCCCAGTAGTTTTTGTTTTTTTCAAGGATGATGCGATCGTCCTTGACCCATTTGACGAAACTGAATGGGCCGGTTCCCACCGGGTTGCGCAAAAACTCTTTGGGATTTTTCGTAAAAGCCGTCGGGCTGATGATGTCGGCAAAGTCCATGCCCATATTGGCCAGAAACGGTGCTTCGACTCTTTTGAGCTTGAAGACAACCGTATACTCTCCGGTGGCTTCGATGGCGCCGATGGTCTCATCCATCTCCATAGAAACCCAGTACTCGGGCGTACGATCTTGGGCGGGGATGTCCCAGCCCTTGCCGTGAAATTTGACATTACGCTCCTTCATCATGCGGCCGATGGAAAAAACCACCGCATCCGCATTAAAAGGAGTGCCGTCGTGGAATTTCACGCCCTTGCGCAGCTGAAAGGTATAGGTTTTGCCGTCCGGAGATATCTGCCAGGATTCGGCCAAACCGGGTTCCAGTTCGGTGGATTCATCTTTGTAGGCAACCAGCGCTTCATAAAGATTGTCGCAGATCATAAACGAATTGCCGTCGGTTTCATAGGCCGGATCCAATCCGACGCTGTCACCGCCACGACCAAAAATTAAAGTTCCCCCTTGCTTGGGCGCGGCCAGCACCATGCCTGAACAAAGAAAGACAAAAAGGGTTGAAAATAAAATGATTTTTTTTAGCATACGTCAATCCTCCTTTTTATTTTGGGTTAACGATTCCTTTAAAAAAATCCCAGTGTCGTATAAACATCTCGTTCTGGTTATCAAAGTAAAATTTAATTGTCAAAAGATAAACGGGTAAAAGTCAAAATGTCTATGAACAATCTATATCCTGTTTTCATCAACCGCATGGCAGGCCACCCGAGTTCCGGAGTCCGGCCGCATGCCGCTGGAAAACTGACGGGGCGATGACCGAAGCGCTTTGGGGCTGCCGGAATGCCGACCCCATCCAACGGCCAGTGGCAACAAACCTCACAAAACTATGACCTAAGTTAGTTCTTGAAACATGGAATGGTTTTCATATAATAAACCTGAAACTGAAAAAAGGAGATATATTTGATGCACGACTACATTACCTCGCGTTACCATCAGTTTATTAAGGATCTTGAAACCATCGTGAATATCGACAGCGGCAGCGGCTATGCGCTCGGGATTGAAAAGGTTGCTGCCTATTTTCAGGAACGGTTCTCAAAATTGGGTTGGCATACCCAACCCCTTTCATTAGCCGACGGAAATGTTCCCTGTCTGGAAGCCGCAAATGTCGACCCCAGAGCCCCGGGCGTCGAATTTGACTTCCTCTTTCTGGGTCACATGGATACGGTGTTCTTAGAAGGAACAGTGCAACAGCGCCCCTTTGTAATTGATGGCAATCACGCCACCGGACCGGGGGTTTGCGATATGAAAGGCGGTCTTGTAGCTATTTTGCACGTCATGGAAACCTTGAAGCACTTTGGGATTAGCGACAATTTGTCTGTGTGCGCCTGCTTTAACAGTGACGAGGAAATCGGGTCCGACGCCTCACGGCCGTGGCTGGAGGAGATGGCCGCCAAAAGCAATCGGGTGTTTGTTTTCGAGCCCTGCCGCATCGGGGGAGAGCGCGTTCTGCAGCGCAAAGGCGGCGGCAAGTTTGATATTTTATGTTACGGCAAAGCCGCCCATGCCGGCGTCGAGCCCGAGAAGGGCGCCAACGCGGTGGTCGAGCTGGCCCATCAGGTTTTAAAAGTCACTTCATTTGCCGACCCCGAGCTGGGAACCACGGTTAACGTCAACACCATTGGCGGCGGTACCAAAAGAAATGTAATCCCGGATTTTGCCGAAGCAGCGGTAGACGTGCGTTTTGCGGCAGCCAGCGAGGCCCGGCGCATTGAAGACCAATTTCAACAAATCGCCCCTCACCCGCATGTAAAAGGCGTGCGCACAGAGGTTAAAGGTGGGATCAACCGTCCCCCCATGGTGCCATCCGAGAAAACACTTCAATTGTGGGATCAAATTGCTGAAATCGGCTCCCGCCTCGGCCAGGAAATGAAACTGATCGCCACCGGCGGAGGGTCGGATGGCAATTTTACCTCGGCCCTGGGGATCCCGACGATTGACGCCATGGGGCCCAGAGGGGGCCGGGCGCATAGCGAAGATGAGTTTCTGGCGCTGGACAGCATTGTGCCCTCCGTTGAGCTGGTTTGTGAAATCTGTAAAGCGGCTGCCGAGGGGAAGCTGGTTTGAAGGCTCTGGGCTTAGGTTAGAATGTGTACCCCAAATGTTATTTCTCAAAAAAAAGTTACAGGAGTCGTATGATATATTTTAGTCCAGTTGAGCTCTTTAACTAAGAAAATTCGTGGCACCAAAATTCTTAAATTTCAAATCCCAAAAAACAAATATCAAACAAATTACAATGACCAAAATTCAAAATCCCAATGTTTTGGTCATTGGGAATTGAGATTTATTTGTAATTTGGTGATTGAAATTTGGGATTTAATCAACTTTATTTCTGAAAAAGTAGGTTGATAAAATCAATCCGTATTTTGTAAATTGATTACGGGATGCGGCACTGGTTACAACGCTTTATATCCGCTTTTCCTCCACCCCGTGACAAGCCACATGAGCGCCTGAATCCAGCTTGATCAGGCGCGGTATTTCTTCAATACAGCGATCATTGGCATAGATGCAGCGGCCGTGGAAGACGCAACCGGAGGGAAGGTTGATGGGTGTCGGGACCTCGCCTTTGAGTTTCAGATGCTTGGGTTTCTGAACGCCAAGCTCCGGAATGGCGCTCAGCAGGGCCTGAGTATATGGGTGACGGGGTGTCTCATAAAGCGCTTTGGTCGGCGCCAATTCACAGAGGGTGCCCAGATACATGACCGCCACCCGGGTGCTGATGTGCTTAACCACCGATAGGTCATGGGTGATGAACATATAGGTCAAACCCCGCTTCTCCCGGGCCTCCATCAGCAGGTTTAAAATCTGGGCCTGGATGGAAACATCCAGGGCCGAAACCGGCTCATCAGCCACAATAAACTCCGGATCAACCAT
>JASFIU010000175.1:0-8566 GCA_050122495.1 Desulfobacterales bacterium
TGAATGTCGCAAGCAAATCAAGAGCTTTCGAAAATACTTACGAGAATACATCTCCAATATGAAAACTCAGAAATAAATCTCCAATCCCCAAATCCCCAAATTCCCAAATTCCCAAATTCCTAAATCCCTCAATTCCTTAATTCCTAAATCCCTCAATTCCTAAATTCCTCAATCCCCAAATACTTCTCTTTGAGCGCTATAATTCTTCTGACCGATTCGATGCCTTTTGCTCTGAGTTCCGGAGATTCCGTCAAGTTTCTCAAAATCTCTTTATAGGCAATTTCAATATTGGGGCCTTTGTGGCAGATCAAGGTTATGTCAATGCCTGCCAGCAGGATCTGGCGGATAGCTGTTTTTATATCATAATGCCGCTGAATCGCCCCCATATCCAGATCATCGGTCATCGTTATACCTGTAAACTGCATGCGTTCCCTTAATAGTTTTGCGGCAACATGTTGCGACAGGCTGGCGGGCCACTGCGGATCAATTTTTCGATAGATGATATGGGATAGCATAATGCCGGCGACCCCATTGTGGATACAGGCCTCAAACGGTAACAGGTCGCAGGATTCCAGTTCAGACAAATCACCATCGAAAATCGGCAGGTCAATATGGGAATCAAAGACCGTTCGACCGATGCCCGGAAAGTGCTTGGCGACTGCCATTATTTTATTTCGCTGTAGATGTGAAATTACGGTTACACCCAGTTTTGAAACCCAGGCGGGATCATGGCCAAATGATCTGCCGGCCATTATACTGCCGATTCCTTCTGGCGCGACATCCACGACCGGGGCCAGATTCATGTTGATGCCGGCTTGGGCGAGTTCGGCGGCGGTCGTTTCGGCAAAATAGACGGCATCCTTTTTGCGTTTCATGCTGGGATTGCCCGGGAACTGTGTAAAGGGTTCCTTAAGCCTTGCCACCTGGCCGCCCTCCTGGTCTATGGCGATCATCAAGGGCGGTTGTCCATGTCTGCGCGCGTATTCCTGAATCGACCCACACAACATTTTGACCTGATCCGGCGTCTCGGCATTTTGAGAAAAAAGGATGACACCGCCCACTTTAAGGTCAGCGATCAGAGATTTTAAATCCGGATTAAATTGTCGCCCTTCAAAGCCGACCATCAGTCGCTGACCGGCGAGCTGCTCTGGTGATAAGGTTTCGGGATTCATAAAAGAAGTCGTCGCTTTAGATTTTAAAAGGTTTCAATTTAAAATTGGAGTGTTGGAGCAAAGAATATTAAGGATTTCAGATTGCGGATTGATATTTGAAAAAGGCTTATATTATTTCCCAATCTGCAATCCGCAGTCCGAAATCCGCAATCGTATTTACTCCAGTGGTTCGATTTCGTCAACCGTAGCTTTGATTATAGCATAATTGTCAAGATAGGATAAGGCTGGGCTAATTTGAGAGCATGGCCGGCAATGCGAAATTGGCGGACGGGTTTTCTTGAGAAAGTTTTAAGATGTTTTGAATCAGCTCGTCGGCTTTGGGCTTGCTGAGTGGTTTCGAAAACAGATAGCCTTGACCGAATTGACAATTCATCTCCAGAAGAATGGCGTATTGTTCTTCAGTTTCAACCCCTTCAGCGACCACGATCATGTCCAGTCGATGGGCCAGCGATATAATCGCTTCGACAATATTGCGGTTACCGTCCGGTTCCGTTCGTATTCTGGAGACAAAACTGCGATCCACCTTGAGGGTTTCAATGGGAAGGCGTTGTAGATAACTTAAAGATGAATAGCCGGTCCCAAAGTCGTCAATGACCAGCTTTAGGCCAAAGTCTTTTAAGCGGTGAACCAGGCGAATGGTTTCATCGGCATCTTCCATCAGGGCGGTTTCGGTAATCTCCAATTTCAACTGTTCGGGCGGCATCCCGGTTCTATTGAGGATTTCTTTGATATCATCCAGCAGGGTAGGTGATAAAAAATGCTTGCTGGAGATGTTGATATTCATTGTGAGCGTGAGCTGGTCTTTGAGCTGTTTTTGCCAGTGACACAAATCCTCGCAGGCCCGCTCGGTGACCAGCTGGGTAATCGGAATGATAAGCCCGGTCTCTTCAGCGATCGAAATAAATGAACCCGGATAAATAAGACCCAGCTGGGGGTGGTTCCACCGTATAAGCGCTTCAAAACCAACCAGGGATGATGTTCGCAGATCAACAATCGGCTGGTAATGATTTTCAAATTCCTTTGTATGGATGGATTTGCGTAAATCAGTTTCTCTTTGCAGCAGGTGCAGTGCTTTTTTGTGCAGGGTTTTATCGAAAACCTTATATTGGGCTTTGCCGTTTTCTTTGGCGTGATACATGGCCGCATCGGCATCTCGGATGATGTTCTCAGCATCGGTATAATCTTTGGTATTTAATACGACGCCAAAACTGGCCGGTGCAAAAACTTCTTTACCTTCAACCATAAACGGGCGTTTCAATTCCTGCTGCAGCCGGTCGGCCACGCCGCTGGCGTATTCGCTGTTTTCGATATCTTCAAGCAGGATGACAAATTCATCGCCGCCAAAACGCCCCAGTATATCAATGTCGCGAAGAGACTCCTGTATCCGTTTGGCAAAGGCGCTCAGAAGACTGTCACCCAGACTGTGGCCGAGACTGTCATTTACCAGTTTGAAGCGGTCGATGTCCATATAAAGAACGGCGAAATGATAATCATCACGGCGCTTGGCACGTTTAACGGCCATATTTAAATGTTCCATAAACAAGGCCCGGTTGGGCAAACTGGTAAGGGTATCATGGAAAGCTTGATGGTAGATTTGGCGCTCGGCTTCCTTGAGTTCGGTAATATCCGCCAGAGAGACGACACTTTTGTCGGCGCCGGGGATGGTGGCAAAGGTGCAGAGCATGTCTTTTTGATTATTTTCTTTATCCATGAATTTGCAATCGAAATTCGGAGTGATTTGACCCGGTTCAAAATGATCCGCTATCACTTCTTCGCTGCGTATTTTGCGCTGGCTTTTCTCATCGATAAAATGGAGCCAGGACTTTGCATTTTCAATCTCATTTTTATTAAAGCCGGATAGATTTACAAACTCGGAATTCGCCAGCGATATGGTCATATCGTTTTCGACGATAATTGTTGCGGCCCCGGTGTTTTCAAAAATCGTTCGATATTTCATCTCAGATTCACGCAGTTCAGCGGTGCGCTCTCTGACCTTTAGTTCGAGGGTTTCATTGGCTTCCCGCAGCGCTTCTTTGGATTTATTGATATTGTTGATCAACAGTTGTGTAAAAAAGCTGATTAATAAAATAATTCCGACAGTGATCAAAATGGTGAGACTTGGACTGGCAAATATGGTCTTTTCAAAATAATAATAGAAGAAAGAGACCCCTGTTCCGATAATGATCAGGCCCAAACTATCCAGATTGAAACGCCCCTTCTTATTCATCCCTTACCTCTTAAGGATAAGAATCCCTTTAACCAGCTGATTTTTATTGATTTAATAGATTAATTGACCCGCTGGCAGCCGATAACGCCCTGCGAGCCGAACCAAAAGATATACCAGATATATATCGGCCATTTTTTATCAAAACTTAAGACAGTTGAAACCGATTTCGAAGGGAATTGAATTTTGGGGCAGGCTTGTCATAAAGACGCTTAATGGCCGGCAAACTGCTGCGTTGACGCGCATTCATCGGGCCGTTGATAGGATGTGTTTAAGATTGGGGTTTTGCTGTTTCAATAGAGCGTCTGAATGAAATCCTCATCTTTCGGAAGGCACTTTCCTATCCTTTGCGCGACTCGAAGCAGCGTCGTTCGAAATAGGTTGACGTGGCCTGATCAAATATGGCTTCATTTTCATGGATATACTTTGGCTTACCTTCCCACGAACCGCAGGCCAGTACCACAGGCTCACCTAAAGTAAACTTTCTGCCACAGGCCGGGCATCCTTCTTCATTTAAACTGTTGAGCTTTTCAAGATCAATGATGGTTTTTAGTCGATTGTTTTCAAGGGATGACATCAAATCCTCCTTTCGGGTTTTCCCGAAAACCCGGTGTCAGGTCACAATTACATATAAACTAACTGTCTGCTGCCAACATGTCAAGCCGGAGGCAGCCATTGACCCTTTGGCAAAAGAGGCGGAAAAATAAATCATATCATCCAGTTTGCACTATCGTCGCAGCTGGTATTTTCGAACGGCTTGATTATGATCGATTAAATTGGTTGAGAATTGATGGGTGTTGTTTTTTTTGGAAACAAAGTAAATATACTTTGTGTCTGCCGGATAAAGGGCGGCTTCGAGGGATGCACTTCCTGGATTTGAGATCGGACCGGGGGGCAAGGCTCTAATTCGGTAGGTGTTATACGGCGTCCGGGTTTCAAGGTGCTTGCGATTCAGATTGCCGTCAAAATTCTTTAGGCCGTATATAACGGTTGGGTCAGACTCGAGACGCATTTTCTTTTTTAAACGATTGTGGAAAACTGATGAAATTAACGGACGCTCAAAAGGTGCGCCGGTCTCCTTTTCAATGATCGATGCCAGCGTGACCACCTGATGCGTTGAAAACCCCAGCGCTTGGCCCCGCACTTCCCATTCCGGTTTATAAACCAACCTGAATCTCTTGACCATGGCAGATACAATTGTATCTGCGCTCACGTGCTTTGGAAAATAGTAAGTTTCCGGATACAGGTACCCCTCGAAAGTGTCACCAGCGATCCCGAGTTTGTGTGCGAAGGCGGCATCGGTCGCGGTCTCAATAAAAACAGCTTGCTCCGCCAGGCCTGCCTGGGCAACCAGTTCGGCAATTTGATAGATATTGAGCCCTTCGGGTATGGTGAGCTTATAGAGTTTGACCTCGCCTTTAACCAGTTTTTCCAGTATCTTAATGGGCGGCATCGATGCGGCCAGGACATATTCTCCGGCTTTAAGCTGCTTATCGTATCCTTTCAGCCGGGCCACCATATTGAATTTAAAAGGACTCTTGATAATGCCGGCTTTGAAAAGGATATCCGTTGTGACCTTGAATGATTGTCCGGATGGTATGTTGACCACCATTTTTTTCGCATCAGAACCGGCGGGCCGATCGGCGTACTGGCGTAGATCAAGAATCAGAACCGTAAGACCACCGAGGCTGATCAATATAAGGATAGATATAACCAGAAGGATTTTTTTCAATCTAAAAATATCTCCGGAAATGTCTGCGGATTAGGGGTCGTCGCATTTTTTCAAAATATCAGTAGGTTTGATTTATAGGGGCCATGCCCGTATCCCACTAGCATAATAAAAATGCCCGCCGGTTGTCAAAGAGCAATGACATTTAAACCCAATTGTGGTATAAAATAGCCATCTTATCAAACAGAACCATTGCTTTAGACGCACAAGCCTTGCCAAATCCCGTTTGGATGAAGGAGGCATCGTGAAATATTGGCGGCAACCGCTCGATCGGGATCGTGTCCGGGTTCCCCACGGCATCATCCATATCATCGAGGAACGCTGTAAGGGTTGCGGATTCTGCATAGAATTCTGTCCGCGTAATGTGTTTGTTATATCCAAGCATACCAACCCCAAAGGGTATCATCCACCGGAAATAACAGATAGTTCCCAATGTGCCGACTGCGGCTTATGTGCGTTGCTTTGCCCAGATTTTGCCATTTATGTTGAAAGCAGCCAGTTGCCGGATGACGACAGTGGCAAGCTAGATAAACAAAATTGAGTGTAAACCATGCGTGATCAGGGCCTTTTGACCGGAGAACATTTCCTGCTGGGCGACTATGCTGCTGCCGAAGGAGCTATTTTAGCCGGCTGCCGCTTCTTTGCCGGCTATCCCATCACGCCCGCAACAGAAATCGCCGAGCGAATGTCGACGCGCTTGCCGCAGGTGGATGGCATTTATATTCAGATGGAAGATGAACTGGCTTCGATGAATGCCATTTTAGGGGCTTCATGGGCCGGTGCCAAATCCATGACGGCCACCAGTGGCCCCGGTTTTTCGCTGATGATGGAAAACCTGGGCCTGGGTATCATGCTGGAAACACCGTGTGTCCTGGTCGATGTACAGCGTGGCGGACCATCCACCGGTCTTCCGACATTGGTGGGCCAGCAGGATATGATGCAGGCCCGGTGGGGGTCCCACGGTGATTACGAAATCATCGCGCTTTCCCCCTCATCTCCCCAAGAACTCTTCGATTTGACCATACGTGCGTTTAATCTGGCTGAAAAATTCCGTACACCCGTACTGGTGATGACAGACGCTGAAGTCGGTCACATGACCGAACGGGTCGTGATCCCTGAACCAGAAGAGATCGAGATCTTTAATCGGCTCAAGGTTGAAAAGGGAGATCGCGAACCGGATCAATTTCGGATATACAGTGATGGCGATCCGGACGGCTCCGGTGCAACCGTATCCCCAATGGCGATTGCCGGCGAGGGCTACCGCTTTCACGTAACCGGCCTGACCCATGATGCGCTCGGCTATCCAGCGATGAATGCCGAGTCCAGCGAATGGAACATTAAGCGTCTGATCAATAAAATACATGCCCATCGTGATGAGATCATCCAGCTGGAAGAACACGATCTGGATGATGTTGAAATTGTCGTTGTATCTTACGGCATATCCGCACGGACTTCCCAATGGCCGATTGAACAGGCACGCCGGCAAGGAATCCGGGTGGGACACCTTAGGCTGATTACCGTATGGCCTTTCCCGGAAAGGCGGATTTTCGAGTTGGCAAAACAAATACGGGCCTTCGTGGTGCCGGAGATCAACATGGGGCAAATTTGCCGTGAGGTGGAGCGCTGTGCCGCCGGTCGGGCGCAGGTGCTCGGTGTTCACCGATTGGGAGGTGACATTCTTGAGCCGGAGCGGGTCTTGAGCGCAATTCACCAAGCGGCCGGGCGATCGGAATCGTCCCAACCGGATCCGCAGCGCAGAAAAACGGAGAGATAACGACCATGGCCGAAGGCGACACGTTGAACGATATGCGATTGGAACTGTCCGGGCATGAGCGCGATTCCCAAAGCGATTGGGTAACCGGCTTACATCCCATGGACGTACTTTTGCGCGGGGAGCGGCTGCCCCATATTTGGTGTCAGGGCTGCGGGCTGGGCACGGCGTTGACCACCTTTATCGGCGCACTGCAATGGTTGGAAAAGAATCAGAACTGGGATCTGGATAAGGTGTCTGTGGTTTCGGGTATCGGCTGTACCGGGCGCATTGCCGGTTACGTCCGTCTGGATTCTTTTCACACCACCCATGGCAGGGCCATCCCGTTTGCCACGGGGCTTAAACTTGCCAACGGTGATTTGAAGGTTGTGGTCATATCGGGTGACGGGGATATTGCCGGGATCGGCGGCAATCATTTTATTCATGCTGCCAGGCGCAATCTGGACATTACCGTTATCTGCGTCAATAACTTTAACTACGGTATGACCGGCGGGCAGGCGGGACCCACAACCCCCCATGGGGCCAGGGCGGTTACGACGCAATACGGAAATTTTGAGCACCCCTTTAACCTGCCCTATCTGGCGGCGGCCGGCGGCGCATCGTTTGTGGCCCGCTGGACCGTGCTGCATGCCAGGCGGTTGGAGTGGACGCTGCGCGAAGCCATGATGCATCCCGGGTTCAGCTTTGTAGAGATCATTGCGCCCTGTTCGACATCTTATGCCCGCTGGAACCCCGAGGGTCGCGGGCTGGATCCGCAGAAACTGGGCCGGCGCGGTTTGGAGCTCATGAAACACTACCAGCAGGTCGGCAAAATTGCCCATAACACCCACCCCAAAGATGCGGCGGTTAAGGTAAATGAAATGGGCGAGATCACCTCAATTTTTGAAGGTGTCTTTCTTAACGAATCCAAGCCTGAATTTCGGGCAGCGATTGAACAGAAGGCCCAGATTGCCAAAGAACGATGGAGCGCCGCCAAAAAAGTGCTGGACGAACGATTGAAATTGCCCGGTCGGGCTGATTTGGTTTCAAGAACGGATGTACAACTTGGCGGGTTTGGCGGCCAGGGCATCATGAGCGCCGGTCGCATCATCGGTCAGGCGGCTACGATATATGACCAGATTGAAGCTTGTTTTACACAGAGTTACGGTCCGGAAGCAAGGGGCGGAGCTGCGGGATCCCAGGTCGTTGTTGCCAGTGAACCGATCCATCACCCCCACCTCATCGCACCCACCAGTGCAATTATTATGTCCCAGGAAGCCTACGTCAAATATGTGCCCACCCTGACCGCCGGTGGCGTTCTTTTGATCGACGATGGACTGGTAACCTTGCCGCAAGAACACCGGCAAGACCTGAAAACCTATGGGATCGCGGCAACGCAGGTCGCTGAAGAATTGGGTAATGCCCGGGCAGCCAATTCAGTTATGCTGGGCCTCTGGACGGCGATCATTGGCGCTGTCAGCGAAGCCGCCATGCGGCAATCTTTGACGGATTCAGTGCCGCCCAAAACAATGGACATCAATCTAAAAGCATTTGATGTTGGCTTTGGCAAAGGTCTTGAGATCCAAAAAAGAGGTAAAATTCAGTGAGCAAGGGTGCTCTCATCGTCGGCGGCAGCGCGGCAGGAATACAAGCCGCCCTGGACCTTGCTGACGCCGGCATTAACGTCCACC
>JASFIU010000176.1:0-8557 GCA_050122495.1 Desulfobacterales bacterium
TATATGATTTGCGGGTTAAATTGTTTTTTATTCCTGGTTGAGGCTGCTTTAACATAATTTCATCCGGAGATAAATAATCAAAACCGCTGTCGCAATTATGATCCATGTTTATTTGCGGTCGATTGTCAAAAAATTCATCATTTCCGCCCACCAGGGCTCATCCCGGCCGGATGGCCAGCTATTGTGCCCCGCTTTTGGAAATATCCAAAGCCGTTTGGGCTCGTGCAAGGCTTCATACAAACGGCGGGTAAATCGGTTGGGAATAATCTTGTCCTGCCCCGCCATCACGACAGCAACGGGGCCGCGATAATTTGATAGATTGGCCACATTGTCGTAGGAATCTTTTAGCATCCATCGAACCGGAAGAAACCAGTATTTGCTGCGGGCAAGATTGGGTAACGAATCCCACGGCGTTATCAAGGCGACACCGTCGATCGTGATATCGCTTCTGGCAATGACGCCGCACACCACACCGCATCCGAGTGATTCTCCCAGAAGATAGAGCGGTCTTCCAAATTCCTTCAGCGCCAGGCGGGTCGATTCTATTGCGTCCGCTGTGAACGCCTTTTCGCTGGTTTTTCCCGGGCGCGCTCCATAAGCGGGATATTCAGCCACGATCACGCGATACCCGAGTCGATTGAAGGCTCCGGCATAGTAGGTGCGATCCAGGGCATTGCCCGCATTGCCGTGGAATACCAATATCGTTCCCCGTTTTTTTTGAGACGCATCCGGCGACACGAAACCGCGGTAAATTTTTACATTGTCCGGCCATAGCCTTAAATGCCTATTTTCAGCGGATTGCCGTATTATTTCAGCGTCTGATTTTTCGGGATAATAGATAAAAAAATTTTGAAAAAAATACATACCGAATACAACGATCAGATAATAAATTGGAAGGCGCAACATAAATTTCTTCATATGGTTACGGATTGCAGAAATTCGTTATGGATCGAACCAGCACTTCGGTTGTGGTGATGACCGAATCTACATCCACATATTCAACGGCCGCGTGGGCGCCGTCACCGGACGGGCCGAAAATGACGGATGGAATGCCGGCTTGCGCCAAAATAGCAGAATCCAGCCAGGCCCACATCCCTTCAAATCTGGGAGGTTTGTCGAATATGGATTCATATGAACGACTGACGGTCTGCACGATGGGTTGATCTTGGGAAATTTCAAATGCCGGCCGAAAGAAAAAAACCTCAGACGCGGCCTTGAATTGATCATCTTGCCGCTGGATATTCTGCAGTAAGTCCTGGATTTCTGCGGTTACCGCCTGGCGATCTTCACCGGGTAGATTTCTTCTTTCCAGCTCGATTTTGCAGTAATTTGGATAGGTGCTCAGCTCGGTCCCGCCATTGATCAGAGACGCATGTATGGACGGTGAACCCAGCAAGGGGTGGGTTTTGCGGGTCAGATCCGTTTTTCCAAGATGGTCAATTGCCATCAGGACTTTGCCGGCCTTTAAAATAGCATCGATTCCCCTGTGCGGCAAGCTGCCGTGGGCGGCCTGCCCGAAGATCTCAATTTTTATCCAGGCAAACCCCTTATGGGCAATGACGATATCCAGATTCGTCGGCTCACAGATGATGGCTGCATCCGCGCTATATTCATCTACCACGGTTTCAGTGCCGATGCTGGCATATTCTTCATCGGCTACCAGGGTCAGGATAACATCGCCTTTCAACTGAATTCCCGCCTCTATGATTGTTTGGGCCGCCATCATCAGTGAGGCGACGCCGGCCTTCATGTCCAGGGCGCCTCTGCCATAGATTCTGCCCCCTTTTTTCTCGGCGCCGAATGGATCCGTTTCCATGTTATCGGCGCTGACCGTATCGGTATGACCATTTAGCATGAGTGTTGGCCCCCCGCCGGTTCCCTTCAAAATTCCGATAACATTGACCCTGTTTTTTTTTATCTCCTGAAAGCGAACATCGATGCCCAATTTATTGAGATAGGCTCCGATATATCGAGCAATCATGGCCTCACCGGGACCTTTGCGCGAAAGCGATGGATTCACCGAGTCAATTTGAATCAGGCTCTGCAAAAGCTTTAGCAGGCTTTCGCGATTGATTTGGATTTCCGCCATTAGACGATTACCCTTTATCCGGTTGTTTAATAGAAGCCGACAGCGGGACCACCTGCTTGATTTGGAGCGAGACGGTCTTTTTGCCGTTTTCGGTTATCTGGGTCCCGACTTCTTTAAACCCATATCTTTGATGAAATTGTCGTGAGATCTCATTTTGGGGTCGCAGGTTGTATTCACAGGTCATGATGGGCATGTTACGTTGCGCGGCAAAATGTTCCAGGTCCTGGTAAAGCGAGAAGGCAATCCCTTTCCGACGCGCATCGGGGGCAACCACAATTCGGTCGATATATACAAAGGCGCTGTAACGCTTTTTAAACCATTGGAAATTAAGGCTCTTGTAATCGGCCCGGGGATCAAAGGCGATTAAAAACCCTGCCGTTTGACTCTCGAATTCAGCGATACGGAAATAGACCGCCTGACGGTGGAGATGCTCCATCTCCGACATCGAAATAGAGCCTACGTGCGGCAAATTTGACTGGTTTAACTTAAGCAGGTCGTTTAAACGATCTTTACGGACATCTCGAATTTTTAAAGCGGACATTTTCTGGAGGTGTAATTCTTTTTTCTATAATCTCTTAATTTTCTGTATGGTGGTCAATTTATTACTTGAACCCATCTCAAAAATGTGGATCAGGGTTTCCCGCTTGCTATGTCGGGGCAACACCGTCATGGGCCCTCAGGCGCATTTTTGAGATGGGTTGTAACCATGTGGAGTCAAATTGGTCCTACATGGGGTGCGGCAAGGAGCAGGTGATTACGCTACACCTTCAATGGCGACAAATTGAGCCAGGGCAGCTCCTTCGCGAATTTTTTTAGCATCGGCGTAATCTGCCGAGTGATAAAAGTCTTGAGCTTTTTGAAGATCTGGAAATTCAACAACAACGATGCGCCATTTTTCCTCCGGTCCCTCCAGGGTGACCATGTTTCCGCCGCGGACGATAAAGCGACCCCCAAATTTTGCGATGATCCCCGGTGTGACTTTGATGTATTCGCCGTATTGGTCCGCATCGGTCACATTAATTCTGGCAATTATATAGGCAGCCATTTTGCAACTCCTCCTTTGAGCGTTAACCATAATTGAGCAAGCGAGGCATGGTATTTCACCAGCCCCTTATATTTAGACCAAAAGCCGTTTTCAAATCCCTTAAAGGCGGTCAATTGCCGAGTAAAAACGCCGGCGAAGATGGGCGTTGGGCCACGATGATTAGAAGCAAACGTATCTTGGCGATGCGACGACTTGATTAATTCTGGAATGATCGGCGTGTCTGGAATTGGTCCGGATGCGGCACGAAAGTCGGAAAAGCCTCTGCTTATCACCGGATTTCATCAGATTCCGGTTTGCACGCAACTCAACCGTTCGTGGTGAGATCGGAAGGACCTTGCGCCGCCAGACCCGGACTCAGGCGGTCCTAACATTCGCGCCACCCCAGACGGTGAAAAAAATCAAAATCTGCAGGCTTATTTACTCTTACCGATCCTGAACATCTTGGTGCCGCAGGTCGGGCAGATACCTTGAGTTGCGGGCCTGCCATTTTTCATGGTTATTTCCTTGGGGTCCTTCATTTCTCTCTTGGCTTTGCATTTCACACAATAAGCTTCCATTCTAGGTACCTCCTTTAATTTTTGTCCGGTTAAAGCATCTGCACCCCAATCACCGGGAGTGAGGGCATGAAAGCCATGATTATTCTTAATCATGAAGTTTATCCGAAAACAGTCTATTTCGCAACAATATAAAGGTGAATGACCTCTGAATTGGCCGCTTGCCTTGAATATAATCAAGAACAGGATGTGTTTGAATACATGGAATCCGATTGTAATCTCCGTCAGTTATAATTCTGTATACGCACCGGTATAATTTTTCGCACACACCGGCGTCTAGATATGGATTGAGCAAAAGCGATATATATATCGTCATGAAAAATTAAGTTGTATCCCCGAGAATGTGAAAGACCTAAAGTTTTGATTATGCGGCAGTTTTAGGGACCCGTGAAAAACGTTTGTCTTCATCAGCGCATTTCACTGCGTATGCATCGTATTCGCTTTTCATTTGGTACTCATTTTGCAGTTGAATATACCGCCATGCAAGCGATGCTTTGTTTTATGGATGACCGGGGCCGGTAAACGACCGGGGGGCCTTTGCGGTCCTTGTCTCCATGAAACTGAACGAATAATTGTCGGAGCATCTTCAAAAAGGAGACGGTCCATGAAGTTTTCCGCTTTCGCTTTGGTGGCGGTTCCGGCGGCGGTAATTTTATTTATAAACACGGCATGGGGGCAACGGCCGCCGGAAACCGTCACCATTAACAAAGAATTTGAATTCAGTGATGCTTCCAAAGTCACCGGCAGCGATTGGCAAACGCCGATAGCCACATACAATGATGCGATTTATTATGTATATGTCACCCGCCAATTAAAGACCCTGATTGTTAAGAAATCATCAGACGGTATTGTTTCCAAAAATGTGATTTTTGAAGAAACCGACAGCGACCCCTGGCATAACGGTGCTTCGGTGGGTATCGATCGCAACGGATATGTCCATGTGGCCGGTAATATGCACCACTCCCCGTATAATCATCCCAAAACCGGCAACCCTTACTATGAATATGCCTGGCAATACGTTGTCTCCGACAAACCCGAAGATATCTCTTCGTTTACGTTTATCGGTGATGATGAATCCCGGACGATTCCGGGGACCTGGATTACGTATCCGTCTTTTTCCCGGGATCCAAACGGGGTGCTTTTCATTGCCTTTCGTCACCGGATTAAATTCGGCACCGGCTGGTCTCCGGGGATCATGGCCGCCGCCATTGCCAGATACGATGCGGACGCCAAAATCTGGATGATGCTGGGCGGCACCCAATACCCCCATGGTGTCAAAACCTTCTTTTGGAATGATTCCGGGGCCGAAGGCACCGCCTATCAGCCCTATCGACCGCGCATCTTCTTTGACCACAAAAACCGAATGCACATTACCTGGGTAGTGGATGACGGCAATGGCTCTTCGGGATACCACACGCATGTGCTTTATGCGTATTCGGATGATGGTGGTGACACCTTTAGGCGGGCTGACGGTGCTCTTTACAAAACCTTGCCGATCACACTTGAAACCGGTGATGTCGTTGTCGGGCCCGACTGGTGCGGCAACGACGGCAGCCTCTGGTACACCAGTTATGTGGGTGTTACCGCAGACGGTTATCCGGCAGTATCTTTTGCGGATAACAGTGACGATACCGCCTGGTGGTCCCTATGGCGTCCTGAAAAGGGTTGGTCTGCTCCCGTAAAGCTGCCTTATGAATACCTTCCGGCCAGGATCTTAACGGATGCAAATGGAATTGTTACCGCCGTTGACGGCCACAATAAGCTGCACCGCAGTTTTGACAATGGCCAAAGCTGGCAGGCTTATCATGTTGAGACCCTTGGCATTCATTCCACCAATTTTGATTATTCCTACCTTCTAAATACCGGTGATTTTCGATTCCAGACGTATTCCACCACCACCGGTAAAGTCAAAGTCTGGACTGTCGGATTTGCAGGGACTAAAACACCGGATACAGAAACATCTGAGGGCTCTCAAAAGTTAAGTGCCAGTCGGGAAAAAGTTGAGTAAGGGGTGCGCCGGTAAGGTCTCGCCGTTATTTTTAAGATAACAAATAAATCTCAAATTCCAATTAATTAAATTCCAAATATTTTTGAATCATTGAAAATTTGAATTTGGACATTTTTTGTTATTTGCTAATTGGTGCTTGGAATTTTCTCACTTAAAAACCGCATTCGGACTAAAATATGCCGTAGGACTTTTGTCACTTTTTGCAGAACATAAAACTAAAAGCGATACGACCTTTATGATCCAGCCGTTCTCTTCCTAAGATATTCCTCGCCGTAGTCAATTTTTAATTCCAGCCACATGATCAGGTGGTCCGACATTTGCCGCCGCCGCCAATGATTGCGGTAATAACTGCGGCGCTGTTTTTCAGTACGGACATTGCCTTTGGCATCATAAACAAGCGGGTTGTCAGGATCATCCTCGGCCTTGCCTGCCATCATGGCCGGGATATATGCCGGATAGTCTGCATTGGTGTAAATCAGGTTGAAGTAGTCAAAAACACCGCCGCGGCCGGTGGGGGCGAAGTTGTTTTTGCGCACCTTCAATGCGATTTGATCATAAAAGCGCGGTTTTTTACCGACATTGGAGGGTGGAATGTTTTGAAGGGCTTCAGGTATCTGAAAACCGTTTTGGGTGATGGCGTTAAACGCCGCGTTGGTTGGGTCGGCATCAAAAATATTAAAATCGCCGAGTAAAATGTGGTTTCGGCTCCAGGCCGTCGGGTCGTCGGCGCGTTCTTTTAGAAATTTAGCCAGTGCTTTAATTTCCGCCACCCGTTCAGGATATTCGGCTATGCCTTTGCCCCAGAGGATGTGAACGGTGGAAAGCATAAATCGGAACCAACCGGCCTGAAATCCCACGATGGCGGGCGTACGTGCCAATTGATGAGCGGGTGCAATCGTGTTGCCGTTTTTGTCTTCGATCGGCGGAATTACGATTTCACCGGCAACGCCGCTAAACCGGATTTTACGGCGGTCAAACAAAAAGGCCAGACGTTCCTGGTTACCGGCGGAGCCTTCGGTGACATCGCTGACCACAAATTTCCAGGTGTGTCCCAGCATGGCCTGCAGCTTATGGAGGGCCCCCAGATGGCCACCGACTTCCTGGATGGCAATCAAATCAAAGTGCGAGATGATTTCGGCGATATACCAGTAGGACTCTGCCGTACGTGTGTCATTTTTGCCGCCTTCAAATTCCTTTAAATTCCAAGTAGCCAGTAACAGGGTGTCGGTTGCATTTTTGTTCGGCACGCTGCGCAGAAGGCCGTCCGGATGGTTTTGCAACGTGCTGCGGAGTGTTTCCAGACGCCCGGCGACTCTGGCGGTGTCTTTTCCCAACCCGTCAAGCTTGTAAAATAAAGGCATCCGCTTTCTCCAGCCGAGAAAAAATGAAGTTGCATCGATTCAGGTAGTTATCTATATATCAATATAGGGAGAAAGCTAACACGACTATCTTGCATGTCAATCTAAAAATCAAAATAGTGAGATCGTTCCCGTATACTTTGTTTGATTTTCAACATTCCGAGCGACGACCTGATCGTTGCAAAATTGAATTTAACCTTAAACTCTGATATTAATAGAAACAGGGGGCTAATTTCCAAAGTGCGAATTTAAGCGCCAATCTGAGGAGGAGATGGTTCTTTCGGTAACCGCTGGATCGGACAACGATAGGAGTATAAGACATGCCCAAGGACAGCCAAATCAGCCAACGTTTAGCAAACCTCAAAGAACGCCTAAAACAGGAAAATCCGGTCCTCTCTCAAGTGGTGGATAGTTTTCAAGATCTTGATTATATCACTCGGCGACTCGGATTTTTTGACAACGAAGAATCCCATGCGACACGTACCTCCTGGTGGCCGTTGATCTCCATATTGGGAATTTATTCCTCCGGCAAATCCACTTTTATCAATCATTACCTTCAATACCGTTTGCAGGCTACCGGCAATCAGGCGGTTGATGACAAGTTTACGGTTATTTCATATACGGATGATGATCAGGTCAGGGTGCTGCCGGGTCTGGCACTGGATGCGGACCCACGTTTTCCGTTTTACAAGATCAGTCAGGCCATCGAAGATGTGGCCGAAGGAGAAGGGCAGCGGATCGATTCTTACCTTCAACTCAAAACCTGCCCCAACGAGCGCTTGCGCGGTAAGATCATCATCGATTCGCCCGGCTTTGATGCCGACGCGCAGCGGACGTCTACCCTGCGAATTACCGATCATATTATTGATTTATCCGATTTGGTCCTGGTTTTTTTCGATGCGCGGCATCCTGAATCCGGCTCCATGCATGATACGCTCGAGCATCTGGTTAACCGGACTAAAGACCGGCGGGACTCAAATAAATTTTTATTTATCCTCAACCAGATCGACGCCACCGCGTTTGAGGATAATACCGAGGAAGTTTTTGCATCCTGGCAACGGGCCTTGGCCCAATACGGACTGACGGCCGGATGTTGCTATGCCATCTATGTTCCGGAAGCCGCCGCACCCATCCAGGATGAAAACCTTCGGCGTCGTTTCGAAAATAAGCGTGATTCAAATATCGAAGAGATTTTCAATCGGATCGAACGCGTCGGGGAGGAACGGGCCTATCGCATTGTGGGCATGCTGGAAGAAACCGCCCATATGCTGGAGAACAATATCGTGCCACGGGTGCAACAGTTTATCTCCAGCTGGCGCCAAAAAATCATTTGGCTAGACGGAATCATCCTGGGGGCCGTGTTGGCTGTTTTTTTGGTTGCCACCATCTGGGGTGGATACTGGCAGGGGCTGAAGCTCCAGCTATCCTTTCTTGACAATTTGCCGGGTGGAAATTACAGCAAGCTGGGCCTGCTAGCTTTGCTGGTGCTGATTTTTGGCTATG
>JASFIU010000177.1:0-8535 GCA_050122495.1 Desulfobacterales bacterium
GTTCCCTCTATTTGATTTTTCCCAAGCCCCGCAGGATCTTTTCCGGGGTGAAAGGCGTTGAATGCAGCCTCACGCCCACCGCGTCGTAAATGGCATTGGCAATGGCTGCCAGGATAGCTGAGACCAGTCCCTCGCCCACTTCTTTGGTTCGGTAAGGCGCATCGGTTTTATATTGTTCGGTGATCACATCGATGGTTTCGGAGACTGCAACTTCGTGGATGGTGGGCATCCGATATTCCAGCCAGCTGGGGTTCAGGGTGCGGCCTTCTTCCATTAGCACTTCTTCCATAAAGGCGTGGCCCAGGGCCATGGATACCTGTCCGTCAACCTGTCCCTCCACCAGGAGTGGATTAATCGGGAAACCACAGTCATGGGCGGTTACCGCGCGTATCAGGCGAGCCTGGCCGGTATCGATATCAACCTCTACCTCCGCCACCTGGGCGTCAAAGGCATAATTTTCACTCCAGCGGCCCCGGGTGGTCGCCAGGCTGGGGTGATACGGCTCATCGCGCATCGCCCGCCAATGACCCTCTCCGATAATTGAATCACCGCGGTGTTTGCGGATACTGGCGGCCACCAGGCGCCGATAGGAAAGTTTGCGCTGCGGGGAACCGGCCACGTAAATGCATTTGTCGCCCAGGGCCAGATCCAACACATTCGCCTCCAACTCCTCAGCTGCCATGTCCAATAATTTTTTACGGACCTCGGTCGCTGCAACCCGGGTCGCATTTCCGGTGACATAAGCATTTCCGCTGATCCATGACCCGATATCAACCGGCGTTGTTTCGGTATCTGCCGCTATCACCTGCATCTCCTCGACAGGGATCTTAAGCTCCTCGGCCACGATCTGACTCAGAATGGTCTCGGCACCCTGTCCGATATCCAATGCGCCTGTCAGCAGGGTAGCCGTACCGTCATCATTCATTTTGACCATTGCCGAAGAACTGCTGGGATAGATTAAACTCCCGCTCATAAAAGAACTGACGCCGATGCCAATCCCCCGCCGCCTGGAACCGTTTGAAGGAGATGCCGATCGATTTTGCCTGTATTTTGACTGAAAGTCTGTCCGCTCAGCGGCTTTTTCAATACACTCACGCAGGCCGCAGTTATGAACGTTATCTCCGTTGGGTAGTGCCTCACCCGGCCGACGGGCATTCTTGAGCCGGATTTCGATGGGATCAAGCCCCAGTTCCTCGGCAATCATGTCCAGCTGGGAATCCACCGCAAATCGCAGCTGGGGCGCTCCATGCCCCCTCTGAGGGCCACGTATGGGATTATTGGTATAAACAGCATAGCCCTCATATTTCAAATGGGGGAGCCGGTAAGGGACCATGATAAATCCCCACACCAGGAAGACAACCACCACCCCGCTTCCCCGATAGGCCCCGCAATTATTAATGACACGGAATTGTTGGGCAACGAGCGTTCCATCTTTTTTGACACCGGTCTTTACCTCCACGATCAAAGGTTGACCATGGCGATAGGCCGTAAAGATTTCCTCGCGCGAGGCTTCAATTTTTACCGGCCGGCCTGATTTCATCGACAGCAGCGCCGCACAAAATTCATGTGAGAAGAGGTCCACCTTTCCACCAAAAGCCCCTCCCACCCAGGCCTTTTGTACCCGCACGGCAGAAAACGGCAGATCGAGGGTGCGGGCCAGTTTGGCTCTTTTTAAAAACGGCCCCATCGAAGAGGTCCAGACATTGAGCTTGCCGGCGGGTTCAAAGCTGGCCAATGTGATCTGAGGTTCCAGATACCCATGAGTTCTTAAATGGCTCTCGAATCGATCCCGGCGGACATAATCAGACCGCTTAAATCCGTCCTCAACGTTACCCCACTCAGATTGAGTTTTACCGGCGATATTGACGAGGGGCTCCTTTACCTTCGGGTGGGTGGGATGGACCTCTGGAGCCCCGGGCTGCATGGCCGCTTCAGGTTCAAAAACAGCCGGAAGCGGCTCATAATCCACTTGAATGAGGCTCAAGGCCTCCTGGGCGATATAAGGGTCCGCGGCTGCCACCGCCGCTATTTCTTCACCCACGAACCGCACCCGATCCGTTGCCAGGGGAGTCTGGTCGGCTGGATATCGTGGTGACTCCACAAATCCATGTTTTATACCGGCTGTATCCCGGGCCGTGATTACCGCCCGGACTCCGTTTAAGCGCTGTGCCCGGGACGTATCAATATTGTGGATCCTGGCATGCGGGTGGGGGCTGCGCAGGATCCGGCCCACCAGCGTTCCGGGCAGGTGAACATCCCCGGTATATTTGGCTCGACCGGTAACCTTTTCAGGCCCGTCTTTGCGGGGGATCCGCTGCCCAATATAATTCAATTCTTGGGTATCTTTTGAGTTTGCTGACATCTGATCACTTTAGCTCAAAAATTTAATCAAAATCCCAATTTCTTTCACTTTGCCTTGGGTGCCATCTGTTCTGCGGCCTGCTGGACGGCCTCGATAATCTTATTATATCCCGTGCAACGGCACAAATGGCCCTCGAGAGCTTTCTTGATTTCCGGCGTTGATGGTCGGGAATTGCTTTCCAACAAAGCAGTGGTGGATAACACCATGCCCGGTGTACAGAAGCCGCACTGAATGGCACCGCAGTCATGAAAGGCCTGCTGCACGGCGGTCAGTTTATCACCGACAGCCAATCCTTCTATGGTTAAAATGGGTTGATTCTGACAATCGACCGCCAAGGCTAAACAGGATAAAATCGGTCTGCCGTCCATTAAAACGGTGCAGGTTCCGCATTCCCCGGTTTCGCAGGACACCTTGGTGCCCGTCAAACCGATCTGATCTCTCAGAACTTCAGCCAGAGTGGCGTTGGATTCCACTGCCAGTTCATAAGCTTCACCGTTAACGCTAAGTTCAATGAGTCGTTTCACCCATGTTCTCCCGGTTGTTTATTTCTGTTCTTCAAACGGTTTCACTTTTTCTGTTGTTTTCTGCGCGTTCGGCTGCCAGGACGAGCGTTCGATAAGTCTGCGTCTTTAGGCATTCTTTCAAAAACGGAATTGAGTATCCATGATGCATAACCGGACGGATCTCGCCGGCAACGATGTCGGCGATTTCCTCAAAAAGTTTGTCGGAATATGGTTCTCCGGCCATTGCCTTTTCGGCTTTTCGTGCGCTAAGGGGTCCTGCTGCTGCAGAGCCCACCGTGATGCGAGCGGCGGCACAGCGACCACCTTTACTTGCCATGTCCAGACGCACGGCCACTGTGATCGCAGCGAATTCAACACCGCCCCTTATACTGAACTTGGAAAATGCGGTACCCCGCACCGCTGCCGGCTGGGGAATGATAACCGCGCCGACAATTTCATCTTGTGAAAGGGATAGGGGCTTCAAAGCATCGCCGGTGTATAGCTTCTCCAGAAGCAGCTGCCTGCTGCTGTCAGCTGCAATGATCTCTACTTTTGCATCCAGGCAAATCAGAGCCGGCACTGTATCAGCCTGAAAGACGGCTACACACTTTTTCCCCTTTGGAATGAGATAGCATCGGCTGCCATCGCGCTTGAAGCAAGGTTCGACAAATTGAAATGTATGGGATTGATTGTAGTAAGCGCAGCGATTCTCCAAACAGATATTACCGCCCAGAGTTCCCATTTGCCGAATCTGATTAGATCCCACCGATAGGATTGCCTCGGCCAGCAACGGCGCGTTCCGGCGCACTTCCGCCGCGTGCGCAATATCTGCCAGAGGCATTAGGGCATTTAAGTGCAGTTTGCTGCCTTTGATGACTATCCGGGAATCGATGGATAAGCCTTTAAGGCTGACAACGACCTCAGGCTGGGTGAGGCCGTGTTTCATGCGCGGAAATAGATCGGTGCCGCCCGCAGCCAGCCGCGCAATCGAGCCATGCTTTTTTAGCAGTCGGGCTGCTTCTTTTATGGATGCTGGATAAAAATGTTCAAATTTGGGAAGATGCATGTTTGACCCACAATGCAATGATTGTAAGTTTTCACATTAAGGATTTGCCTTTACGGCAAGAGAATGGATATAACTAGCGCGTTATGACCTGCTTGACAAGACCTGCTGTATGTGAAAAAAGCTACCTTCCATCGGATTTGTTGTCAAGCGAAAACGAATTTCAACTAAACGCTCGGGAATACTGATTTAATGAGCATTGCTAAAAAAATATCCGCTAGCTCAAAATTCTACTACGGCTGGGTTATCGTGGGGGTGGCGTTGATATCAATGGCCTTCTGGATGGGGATCCGCACCAGTTTTTCTGTTTTTTATGTCGCCCTGCTGGAAGATTTCCCCTGGAGCCGCGGAGCCTCGGCCGGCGTGCAATCCATGGCCTTGATTACCTATACATGCATGGCACCCCTGGTGGGCGGGTTGATTGACCGCTTCGGCCCCCGCCGTGTAATCACGCCCGGAATTCTGATTCTGGCCATCGGTCTGATGATCTCCAGCAGAATCGAGAGCCTACCTCAATTCTATATTTATTACGGTGTAGTAGCGGGAGCCGGGATTTCCTGCATTGGTATTGTCAGTTACTCGGCGATTTTAGCGCACTGGTTTGAAAAAAAGCGCGGGCTGGCCAGTGGGATTGCGGTCTCAGGCATGGGGGTGGGCACTTTTTTACTGGTTCCCATGTCTCAAAGCTTTATTTCGATGTGGGGCTGGCGCATGACGTTTATTCTCACCGGCTGCCTAACCCTTATTATTTTGATACCCGCCAATGCCCTCTTTTTACGACACAAACCCGGCGAACTGGGACAGCACCTGGATGGAAATACCCCGTCGGATTCGAGTCCTGGGCATTCCTCCAAGAACCGACCCGGCGACATGGAAAATAACGATTGGACCCTTCGCAAGGCTGTCCGTACACTGCGTTTCTGGTCCTTGATCTTTTTCCCATTCTTCGGGTTCATCGCTGTTTTTATCATCGTTGTGCACCAGACGAGATTCCTCGTCGATCAGGGACTTGACAAAATGACGGCCGCCTTTATTTATGCATGGGTCGGTGTTGTTTCATCGATCTTTCGCATCTTCTGGGGCTGGCTTTCCGACCGGATCAGTCGCGAGCTCACCTATACGCTGGGAGTTGCCTGTGGTTGCCTGGGGGCGCTCTCTCTGCTTTTGTTCGAGATTCATGGTTCCGCCTTTTTTACCTACTGCTTTTTTGTTTTTTTTGGGATGGGATGGGGGGCAGCCGCCCCGATGTTCATTGCGGTGGCCGCCGATCTTTTTAAAGGAAGAATTTTTGGTCTGATCTATGGATTTGTGGAAGCCGGCATCGGAATCGCCGGTGCTTTTGGCGCCTGGATTGCGGGATTTATATTCGACCAAACTCAAAGCTATCAGATGGCTTTTATCCTCGTAATTATCACCTTTCTTTTTTCCGGCGTTTTTTGCTGGCTCGCAGCACCGCGTAAATACAGAAGTCAAGGGGCATGGTTAAATGGTTGATTAGTTGAATAGTCAAATGGTTCAAACCCTAACACGAATTAACCATTTAACTTTTTAACCAATTAACCTATTTTGCATCGCCAGGATGTAAAATTGAAAGTAACGCTCTTTTTACCAATACCCTGGTTATTTCCACCTTATAGGCATTCATACTCATCGGCTTTGCATCCTTAACCGCCGCCTCGGCTGCTGCTGCAATATGCTTTTCACTGACGGCCTTGCCTTTCAGCAGCTTTTCTGAATCAACAGCTCGAACCGGTGTCGGGGCAACGGCCCCGAGTACGATATGCGCATCTTCACAGATTTCACTCTGCATCGTAACGACTGCAGCGACACTGGCTATGGCAAAATCAACGGGCTTTCTTAAGGTATATTTGAGAAATTCCTGGTGCGCTCCTTTTATGGTATTGGGGATCTGAATATGCGTTAAAAGCTCATCTGATTCGAGGACATTGCCCCGGGCGGTGAAAAATTCATCGACGGGTACTTTTCGGACCTTTTGGGGGCCTTTGATTTCAAGCTGGGCATCCAGTGCTGTGAGCGCTATGGCCGTGTCTGAAGGGCAAACCGCAAAACAAGCTTTTGCCCCCATAATGGCATGATAACGGTTATCGCCTTTGACGGCCTGGCAGGGCCCCTTTTCTTTGCGATAACATATGATTCTGCCGCCCATGTGGTGAGGGTATCGATAATACCAGCACCTTGTGTCTTGGCACAGATTGCCCCCGAGGGTGGCCATGTTACGAATTTCAGGCGTGGCCACGGCTTCAGCAGCTTTGGACAGTATGGAATAGTTCTTTCTTATCAGCGGATGCGAAACCACATCCGCCAATTTTGTCAGAGCACCTATTTGCAGCCCTTTCTTATTTTCCTTAATATCATCCAACCCGGGAATGGTTTTGATGTTGATAATGGCATCGGGATACGCCGGCAGAATTTCATCCTTGAGTACGCCCAGCAAATCCGTTCCGCCGGCATTCAGGTTAGCCTTGCCGTTATATGCGTGCAGCAACCCAACGGCTTCATCGATTGAGGTGGCATTAATGTGTTTGAATGCCTTCACGAGGTTCGATTTCCTTATATCTTTCCGATGGCCTTGAGAATTTTATCGGGTGTCAGCGGATACCCTTCCAATCTAGTTCCCAAGGCATTGGAAGCTGCCATTAGCACCGCGCCCGGGCCGGGGGATGTGGAAATCTCACCGACACCGATCGCTTTGTAACGGTGCGTCCGGATGGATGTCTCTAAAATCTTGTTTTCAAATCGGGGCAGTTCAGGAAAAGAACGCCATTTATAATCCATCATATTCATGTTCAGCATATGACCGCTGTTTTTATCTATCAAGGATTCTTCGAATATGGCGGTGTCGATCCCGGCAGCACCAATAGCGCCATGCAGCTGGCCCTCAAGGGATGGGGGATCGATGATCTGACCCACATCGGTAGCGGTAACCACTCTCAGCAGATCCAATTTCCCGGTTTCTGTATCCACTTCTACTTCCGCAAAAAGTATTAAAAAGTTTGGCTTGGCGTAGTCGGGCTCGAAGCGTCCAAATCCGGTACACGTTTGCATTAGCCCTAGGGCCTTTCTCCAGGGCACCCCTTTATCCGGATCTCCTTTGACGAAGATGAAGCCATCTTCGGTGTCCAAATCATCGGGAGTGGTCTTTAATATGGGAGCAACCATTTTAAACAGTTTTTCTTTAGCATCATCAGCGGCCGAGATAACCGCAGACGCCACGGCGTAAGTCCCTCTGGAACCCACCAAGCCAAAATCAAAGGGATTCATCAGACTGTCCGGCGGGGTGATACTCACCTGATCCGGAGAAATCACGAGGGTCTCGGCTACCATTTTGCACAGATTACTCCGCTGACCCGTTCCCGATTCGCCGACACAGGCGTGAATGGTTGCGGTCGCGTCCGGATTTAGCCTCACATAGGCCTCCGAGAAGCTTTCACCAACATCCGCATTGCCATGCACGCTTACGCCCACACCGATTCGTTTATGGTTGCTGACTGCCGAAGGTTTGAGCCAGCCTTTCCATTTCTCAGCCCAGCCAAACGCCTGCGCCCCGCTCTCTACGGCCTCCGAATAATCTTTACCGTTTGAAACGCGCCAGTTTCCGTCACGCCAGTAATATCCCTCTCCGGGCTTGACGAAATTCTTTTTGAAAAATTCAACCGGATCGATATCCCCCTGGGCCATGGCATTCTCAAAAACGGGAAGCAGCGCGCTCTCCAATTCCTGTCCGCCAAACCCTCTGACCATTCCCGAGGGACATCTATTGGTGCAGACCAGCTTGGCCTTCAGATCCCAGTTAGAACACCGCAGCATCAGTTGGGCCTCACCCAGCCCCACGGCAACCTGGGCCTGAGTTTGATCTGAAAATGCACCGGTGTCCACCATCCATTCGCCGGAGACGGCTTTCACAGTACCGTCTTTTTTTATACCCACTTTGCCCCGAAATCTTGAGCCCAGCCGCAAAACAAACGTGCCAAAATGCTCTTCCTTGCTGAAGTAAACTTTCACCGGTCTTCCGGCGGCCCGGGCTAAGGCGGCTGCATACAGCATCGGCTGGGCAGAATAATTTTTGGAACCAAAACTCCCGCCGCAATGGGTACCGATGGTCCTGATGTCAGGAAAGCCCATCCTGGGCAACATCATATGCCGGTGCCATGATACGCACTGGGTGGCAGACCAAACCGTGAGTTGATTCGGTTCACTCCATTCGGCAATGACACCGGGGGGTTCGATCGGAAGCGGATTGGGAATATTTTCGTAGGAAAATGTTCCCTCACTGATAAAATCGGAATCTGCAAAACCTTGCTCAACATCTCCAAGTTCTATGGCCGACAGGGTATTGGGCCCGAAGACAGGGACATCCAATGGCAGGAGGTTACCCGGAAAATCATCATATAACTGGGGCGCATCCGGTTTTAGGGCGTCCTCAATCTCATATACAGCCGGCAGCTGCTCATAGGTGACATCAATGAGCGCCAGCGCATCCCGGGCCATCGCTTCGGTCTCCGCTGCGACCAGTGCCACCGCATCCCCCACGAAGCGCACCTTTTCATCCAGGACGCGGACATGTCGCGGCGTTCCGGTCATCCACT
>JASFIU010000178.1:0-8530 GCA_050122495.1 Desulfobacterales bacterium
GATGACCAGCCCCAAGCTGATTCTTCTGGACGAACCTTCAATGGGTCTGGCTCCGCTGCTGATCCATGAGATTTTTAACATTATTACCCGGCTGAATGAAGAAGAAAAAATTTCGCTGCTTTTGGTCGAGCAAAACGCCAAGCTCGCCCTCAATGTTGCACCGCATGCCTATGTTCTTGAAAATGGGCGTATCGTTCTGGACGACAAAGCTGAAAAACTCAAGGAAAATCCGGATATTAAGGATTTTTATCTGGGGATGACCGATATCGGGGGTCGGAAAAGTTTTCGCGATGTCAAACATTACAAGCGAAGAAAACGCTGGATTACCTAAACCCTTAAATTGAAAGCAGGGGGTAAATATGAAGAGAAAATCAATCGTACTGTCGTGTTTATTAGCTTTGGTTGTGGCCGCCTTTTTTAGCGGATGCGCCGGTATGCAGAAGGCAAGTGAGAGTAATTTCAAAGAACCGACTGTCACCCTCAGCCATGTGGAACTGCAACATTATTTCGGCTGGTGGTTTTACGGCGCCAAGGTAAAGCCAACCAAAGGTAAGGCCGGTAATAATGGAGCGCCTCTCGATTATGCCTTCATTTTTGAAATTAACAATCCCAACAAATATCCGATCCAATTGGAAGGATTCAGCTTCTCGGTGGCCCTTGAAGACTTTGGCCTCAACCGGGCGATTTCTCCTGAGACGATGTGGATACCGGCTGGGAAAACCAATCAACTGCGCGTACACTGTGTTTTTGATGTCAGGCCTGTTCAAATGAGCCTGCTGGTTACCGGTGGATTCAAGTTAAAGGAAAAAGGCGTCTCTTTTTGGGACCAGATCGAAAAGTGGTGGACCGAAGCTCCCAACTTCTCTTTTCCGGTAGTCGTGAATGAAGGTTCGGCTGTTTTTACCGCTGACAACGTTACCAAAGTGGTTACTTTCGAATCTACCTTTCCGTGATTAAATCAATAGCGACAAGTGATTTTATCATATCGGATTGATATCTTGGCCTGCCTTCCCCGCAGATGGTGGAAGGCAGGCCTTGAGAAAATATAGCTATGGTCGAGGTTAATTTTCATGGGACTCCATGATTATACGTTTTATGATTTAATCAATCGAAACGCCGTCTGTTTCAATGATCGTCCGGCCTGGTTTGAAGCGGATGATGAACGAACGTTGACTTTTTCGGAATTTAAAGAACAGGTGGATTGCCTGGCCAGCGGTTTGCAAGGGCTGGGCATCCAAAAAGGCGATCGAATATGCGCTGTGGGCAAGAACGGTCTTGAATTTTTTCTGTTGTACGGTGCTGCTGCGGCCGTGGGCGCCATTGTTGTGCCCATCAATTGGAGGCTATCAGCAGAAGAGGCCCTATTTAATCTGAACGACTGCGAGCCCAAAATTCTTTTTGTGGATTCTGAATTTCAGGAAATCACGCAAGATCGCAAGGATAAATTGCCTTCGGTTGAACACTGTTTTAATCTGAAATCCTCGGGCGGTGAATTCGCGGAATTTAACAGCCTGATGGGCAATGCGGGTGAGTTCGAATCTGTTGATGTCGCCAGCGATGACGGCTGGGTTATTATTCATACGGCCGCTGTGGCCGGCAGGCCCCGCGGCGCCTTGCTATCCCATGGCAATTTTATATGCGCCAACATCAGTTTGCATATGTTGTTCAATTTGTCGGCCGATGATGTGCATTTAAATCTTCTGCCGCTTTTTCATATTGCCGGATTATGTATGGCAACCGGCTGCTTCCACGCCGGCACGTTGAATGTGAATATGAGCAAATTTGATGCCGAACAGGCCGTGAACTTAATTGCCGGCAAAAAAGTCTCGGTCGTTTATGAGTTTTCACCGATTCTATCCTCGATTCTGGATGCGCACGAAAAAACCGGCAAGGACATCATGTCCCTGAAAACAGTCAAAGGCCTCGAAAATCCCGAAACGATCGAGCGATACCAGAAATTAACCGGCGGTAACTTCTTTTGCGTTTACGGTCAAACGGAAACATCCGGCATGGCAACGTTAGGCCGTTACAATGACCGGCCGGGCTCGGCAGGCAAGACGATTGAGCTGGCGGATGTGAGGTTGGTGAATGACAACGACATTCCCGTAAATCCCGGTGAGGTCGGCGAAATTGCTGTAAAAGGGCCGATGGTGTTTAAGGGTTACTGGAATCTACCGGAAGATACCGAGTACACCTTCCGGGGTGGCTGGCACCATACCGGCGACCTGGGCCGATTTGATGAAGACGGGTTCCTGTGGTACGAGGGCCGCAAAGCGGAAAAAGAATTGATCAAACCGGGCGGTGAAAATGTTTATCCGGCGGAGGTCGAAAGCGCCATTATGGAACACGATGCGGTTGATAAAACCGTTGTATTCGGTGTCCCGGATCCGATCTGGAAAGAGGGGATCAAGGCGGTATGTACGTTGAAAGAAGGACAAGAACTGGATAGCCGCGGACTGATCGCCTTTGTCAGCCAACGCATTGCCAGTTATAAAAAACCGCGTTACGTGGAGTTTGTTTCCGAATTGCCCCTGTTGAAGGATGGATCACCGGATCGGGCTAAAATAAAAGAGCTTTATGGTGGTCCGCAGGAATAAGCGTTCAAACAGCATAGAGCAAAGGGCATAGGGCACAGGGTTTGAACCAACGCGGTCACAGCTCCTTATCGAAATCCCACCCAACGCCCACACACATCTTTCCGAATTTCTTTCCCTTTTAATTTAAAGACTGTTGACTTCCACCTTTAAGTCTCCTATATGTTCACACTTAGCGCCTTTAGCCTTTCTTAGGTTGTTTGAAAAAATATAAAATCGCGCAGTGATTTTATGGGGAGAAGATAATGGTTCGAACGGAAATTTCACTTTTTTTGAAGAATGTGCCGGGTGAACTCGGTCGATTGGCAACCATGTTTGCAGATGCGGGTTTAAACATCGATGCCCTGACGATCCAGGATGCATCATCCTATGTCCAGGAGCTCTTTAAAGCCCGCGGAAAATCGCTCAAACGAATTGCATCGGCTGCCAGCTATAATTCCATGCGCAAAGATTCAGCCCAATTTGCGCTGGTCCGGCTTCTGGCCGGCGATACGGATAAAGCGGTTGATCTGCTGGCCCAAAATGACTTCATTTTCGATGTCATGCCGGTCATTGCCCTTGAACTCGAAAACCGTCCGGGAGAGCTGGCCAAAATTTCATCGAAATTCGGCCAGGAGGGGATCAATATCAATTATGTCTATGGATCGGTTTCCTCTCCGGATGAGAAATGTCTGTTTGTGTTTTGTCCGGAGGATATTGAACAGGCCGCTAAGATTTTTAATTAAAAATCAGGTTTCAGGTGTCAGGTTTCGGGTTTCAGAGATCAGTAGACAAAAAAACAGAAGTCAGAGACCAGAGGACAAAGGTAGGGTCGGCCACCGTGCCGACCTTTTTTTCTAGAGGCCAGATGTCAGCATCTGAGTCAACGACCACCCGTAAAGCGGGTGGCTTGGATTTTCGGCCGCAGGCTGAAAAGACAAAAGCACGTCAGTGCTTTAAACGTTGCGGTTGTGACCGTGGATTCTCTTGCAAAGCACCCGGTTTGAAAACAACCAATCAAATTATTCAAAGGCTAGCGCATAGGATAATTTTTTCATCCAACGATGCGTTTTTTCAGCCATTGCTTTATATTGATCCAATTTAATTCCCAGGCGTTTTAGCACCACAGACGATGGCGCGGCATTCTGTCCACTATCTGAAGCAGTGCCAGTATTAGATTGACAAATTTGGTTAGATAGATAGACAATATCTGAGTTTATTTTTGAACTTTTGATATTTTCAGGATTATGGTGCCAGCGAACCGCATTAACAATATCAATGGGAAAGGACCACCTGGCTAATATCAGGGCTCCGATTTCAGCATGGTCGGTTCCCAGGACCATATGTTCGGCGACCTCCAAAGGTACGGCGTTGGAAGTAAGATTTTCGATTTTTTGCAGATCTTTTTTCACAAATTTGTCCAAAACCAGTTTTCCCATATCATGGACCAGAGCCGGGGTAAAAACATCATCAGTGCTATCTATTTTTCTATTTTTGGCCAAGGCTTCGGCAGTATTTGATACCGCAATTGAGTGGTGCCAGAGTTCTCCGGGGGACAAGTAATATCCTTCAACAGCTTTCTCCATAGTTTTGCTCATACTTGCGCTGACTGCAATTTGGGCAAACCGCTTGACACCCAATAACATAACTGCTTGCTTCAAAGATCCAACTTTTTGGGACAATCCGAAAAAAGCGGAATTAGCCAACCTAAGAACATTGGTGGCAAGTCCCGGGTCGTGACGTAAGATCTCTTCTATTTCCGTTAGCTCTACGTCCTCTCTATTGAGAAGGGCCCTCAACTTAAACCCTGCTCGCGGCATGCTGGGAAATGCCGACACTTCCACCATTATTTTATCTGGTATATCGTTATTCACAGGGTTAATTTCTTCTGACGATGCCATTAAAAACTCCTTCTTCTGGTCATGTTTGGCGTAACAAATCCACTTTATTATACCACAGATATGACCGAATTATAGCTTTCTTTTGTCTTTGAGGATATGATTTGAAATCACGACGCGTTGAATTATGGGGGCGCTTTTATTGCCCGTATGACGCCAGGAGAGCTGTAAGAAACTTCCATTTGTGTTTTGTCCGGAGGATATTGAACAGGCCGCAAAAATATTTCCGAAAGAGCAGGTTCAAGGGCTCAAGGTTCAGCGTTTGGGGCTTCGCCCTTCCGGCTTCGCCCCACAAGCAGGGTTCAAAGAGCAAGGAATTGTTAAATTCGTTTTATTGGTTTCACTGGTTAAAATGGCAGAATCGATATCGACTCTGCCATTTTAGGTTAGAAAATATAACTAAACTTCATGCCCCAGAGTGAAGATAGCGGTTGGATCGATATAAACGCTCCAGGATTTGACAAACGCTTTACCTTCATCGGTACCAAGAAAACTGACCATCGCATCTAAATCAGATACTTCAATCTTGGCAACATACATATGAGGCGGTTCTGAGGGCAATTCTCCCTCTGGCTCAGAAACAGCCGGCGCAAGGACTTTATCTATTTTCCATGTATTGAATGCTGTGCACCAGGGCGCACCTCTTATGCCTGGAATTTTCGTGCCAGCGAGGTATTTGTCGTATTCGTCGGCCTTGTCTTTATCTTTTAGATTGTATACAGCAAACAGAGTCGGCATTTGCGTACCTCCTTTCGTTATCGCTCGGGTGCCTTTTGGCCTATTGATCCCATCGCTTCATCGATAGTCATCCAGGTGCTAAAATCATAAGAATAGCCTTCAATCTCAAAAAATTCAGTCATAAATTCAGCAAAATACGCTTGTGCTTCTTCGTATTTCCCCGGCTCTGTTTGATAGGCCGACAAGACCATCAATCCATCCTTGCTACTCTTAACTGCTGTTTCGAGCAACGGTGTAAATACACCCTCAGGTCGCGGGTGCTTTTCAAGCGCTTTAAGCCAGGTCTCGACGACCTCCTTATTTTTATGATGCGGATACTGGTTGTCAATAACAATGATCGGCATAGAATCCTCCTTTCTTTTGTTATGGGTTATGGGTAAGTTCTCGTAGAAAAACTTGCCCCACACTCCCAACAGGACAAAGAACGCCTGTCAGGAGCGAACTGTGCATAATTTACGGGGTATTTTTATCGTGATCTTTACCAAAAGCTTTAGATTCAAATTAAATCAAAGGGGAGATCTATATTAGTTAAAAGAGCAAATTAGAACTTGAGGAGCAGCTAGACAGGAGCGCCTGAATCTGAGAATGAAAAAATAAATCTGAGGTATGAAATTGAGCTTCAATATGCGTGCAATTGACATTCTAATATTTAAAAATAGTGATAAATGTCAAGAAAAATAGATTTATCGGCCAAATAACAAAGTACTATGTCATCTGGGGATTAACCCTGGCAAGTTGTGATTACAATCGAATATCACAAAAATTTTCAGATTTGATATATACCGAATTGTTGGAGTAATCACAGGTTGTAAAACTGCAAAGAAGCCTTCAGCCGGAACCTTTTTCGACAGACTCTGAAAATATCCAAACTTTTCATATGGGAGAAATTCTAGTTATCAGTTGTCAAATCAAGTAAATCGTTATTTTAACTATTGTAAAATCATCTTCGTCCAACGACATATTATTATCTATTTACAATTTATTACTCGATAAATTTCATGCGAAAGAATGATTTCCTCTCCTCTTAGAATTTTAGATAGAACGGGAGTAACAGGATCAAAACTATCAACAAGTCTCTCCATGACTGTTTTCTCCGAAATTTTATGCCATTCATTCTCATCGATATGTCTGACCTCGTAGCATGTCAATCCAAATTCCATTATTACCAACCTCCAAAATTTATCTTCAGATGGTTGCTTGATAGTATTCGGTTACCTTGAAAGGAACGCTCTGCGCTCTATGCCCCGAAGCCTTTCTGTATTTTGAGTCTTTCGGCGGTCATAATTGATACGACGCTTTTTATTTGTCCTTCTTTCTGGAATCCGGGCGGCTATTTTAGAATCGCGTCGCCTTTCAATGTACAGGCGCCTGCCCCCATTATCGATAAAAGGAAGCAGATGGTCTAAATAGCTCATGAGTAAATCTCTCCTTTTTGGTTTCAACGAATCCAACCTTATTCAGTGAACTAACCTTCTGGGATCCGTTTGGCATCAGGATTCCCCATTCATCTGCCCTTTTTGTTGGCCTTGCCCGCATTATTCATTGAGAAAACTTCAAGTTTCTTATCGCTTGTAAATATCTTGCCTGCTTTAAATTCACCAATGACAGCATTCAACTTTTTTTGGATTATTGTGGTGGTCTTTTTGTTGTATTCTTTTAGGTCTTAACCAAAATACTGGCATTTATAAATTAACCTACGATCCAATCTTCAGCAGACCGGATATCCGAACTAAGGCTATCTGCATTATTTAACATACGCAAGATTGGATTATTATGGGTAAAATATGGGGAAAAAACCAATATTATGGGATGGTGGATAGGTAGGAAGAAAGGTTAATTTTTTTGTTCTTTATGCCTAATTTTGCCCTGATGTTATTACGATGAAAATCAATAGTGCTGGTCGCCAAATTCATTGTTTTTGCAATTTCTTTTGTAGTTTTACCCATCTTTACTAGGTTTATAACCTTAATTTCAGTGGGTGAAAGCTTAACGAGCTTAGATGAAAGACTATGCATTAGGGGCGATACAATATCATTTAGATTTGAATAAATAATATCAATATAGGTTTTTTGTTTTTCTCCTGAATATTTTGTTTTTAATTTTTCTAAATAGGGCAAGATCAGTTCATTGATGTTTAAAAATACCCTTTCTTCAAGCTGGGTTTTATCGGTCTCTCGTTGCTCTATCAAAACTTTCAAGGCAGTGTTTACTTCTTTGAGATTCAGTGTTTTATTTTTTAACTCTTTTTCCCTTTTTTTAAGTTCAAGTTCGGTATGTTTGTGCTCAATAATTTCCTTTTTAAGTTGTTCATTTATTTTCGCCAATTCGGTCGTCCGTGTGGCCACACGCTTTTCAAGTTCATCGTGAGCGGTTTGAAGTGCTATTTCAACCTTCTTGCGTTGGGTGATGTCGGTATCTGTGCCGACCACCCGGATAGGATCGCCGAGTTCATTACGGACGGCAGTTCCGCGTGCCATTATCCAACGTGTCGAGCCATCTTTGTGTAACATGCGATGTTCGTAAATGAATTCTGGTGTTTTACCTTCGATATGCTCTTGAAAAGCATCCATAACAGCTTGCTTGTCATCTGGATGAACATAATTTGACCATATCTCTAAATCGTTAGGAATTTCTCCATCGCTATATCCGAGGATCTCCTTTACGTTCGCGTCCAGATGAAATTGGTTGGTTTGCATGTCCCAATCCCAAACACCAACCTTGGCAGCTTGGGTAGCTAGCTCATAGCGTTCCTCGCTTTTTCTAAGCGCATCTTGAGCATTTTTGCGGTCGGTCATATCGCGAGAGACACCCATTATATGCCTCACGACATTGTCCTCAGAGAGGACTTTCAAATTAACCTCTACAGTAATCTTTTCCCCGGATGCTGTCTGTCTCTCCATCTCAATTACCGGAACAACTTTCTCTCCGTTCAGGACTTTCTGATAAATTCTTTGGGCAAATTCGTGGTTTTCGGAATCAACTAATTCCAAGAAATGCCGGCCGATGAATATCTCAGCCGGGATCCCGGTTCTTTGTTCGCTGGCCTTATTTACAAATACGAAGTAGCCCTCTTCATCTGTAATGAATATAACATCGTTAAAGTGATCAAAAATAGGTCCGTATTTTTTGACAAGCTTTTGGGCAGCCGTTTTTTTGCGTTGACTGGAGGTCGATTTTCGCACAAACTGATCAACAGACAACTTTAATAAGGGATTTTGATCGCTCATCTTTGCCCCATTTTTAATATTTCATCCAGTGAAACTTACCAGATGCATTATTCAAGGAATCCAGGACCAGATAAAACCTGGGCCTTAATTGTGA
>JASFIU010000179.1:0-8519 GCA_050122495.1 Desulfobacterales bacterium
CTTTTCTAAGTCGGATTAACACACTATACAGACCCTTGCGCTTGAGTTCGTCAAAATTTTCAAATACGGCTTCCTCAAGTAATCTAAATTCCGGAAGCGACCAGCGCGCATACAATTGAAGATAGTCGCCAAATAGTGTTCGCGATCTTCATAGCCGATCGGGATTATTTTGGCCATAAAACCAACTCCTTTCCTTAAATCAGATGCTTCATGCCGCAAAGCGGGGCAAAGCTCAGATAAAACTACAATTAATCTAGGGCATGTATTTTCTCATATCAACCGTTTTTTGCTCGCTGCGGGGATGTGTTGACATTTGAAATCCTTCCATTTAAATTGGTTCGCCCGCCGGGAAATTAAACACCCCAAAGCGTCCGGCTAAGAAACATATCTCATTTTTGACGATTATTAGGAGGTTCAATATGTTTTTACCGCTAGCACAAAAAAGACGGAGTATCCGAAAATACAGCGACAAACAGGTCGAGGCCGAGAAAATTGATTCCATCGTAGAAGCGGTGCTGCGTGCACCCACATCCAGGGGTCGTAATTCATGGGAATTTGTCATTGTTACAGATACCGGTTTGCTGGACAAGCTTTCCCGTTCAAGACCGCATGGTGCAGCTCATCTAAAAAATGCTGTTCTGGGAATCGTGGTATTGGGCAACCCGCAAATATGCGATGTGTGGGTTGAGGATGCATCGATTGCGTCCATCTATATTCATCTGGCCGCAACCGCACTCGACCTCGGGAGTTGCTGGATCCAAATCAGGGAAAGAGAACACGACGACACCCAAACTGCGGAAGCGTATATCGCCGACTTACTGGACCTGGCACCGCATCTCAAAGTGGAATCCATCATTGCCATCGGTTATCCGGCTGAAAACAAGCCGGCTCATCCGAAGGAAGGCTTGCCTTACGATAAAGTATCGCTCAACAAATACGGTACACCCTATACCGCCAGCCTTTAGGGTTAACGCTTTAAACATAAAAAAAGTGCTAACAACAGCAAGTGCGCTAAAGTAACAAGTGAACTAAAGTGACTAAAGTTTAGGAATTCTGCCATTTATAAAAAGATGGAGCGCAGCGATACTATAACTTTAGGCACTTTAGCTCATTTTAGTCACTATAGGCACTTCTAACTTTACAGCACCTTTAAAGCTTACTTCCGCTGTTCTCCAAGCCAAACTGCGAATTTCAAGATATGTCAGAACTAAAACTGAAAGGGTTGGGCGATCATCATCTGAACCCCAAGGCCTTCGCTGGAGCCGGCGGTGTCAATCCGGATCACGATGCCTTGCGCCATGGCCCGCAGGCCGAAACCCACATTCCATTTCATATCGGAATGCAGGCGGTTGATACTCCATTCCGGCGCCACGCGACCGAGTTCCACAAAGGGGACGAACTGCAGCCACTGGATGCCGACATATTTCTGAACTTTCGGCCAGGCTTCGAATGGATTCCAATCGGGAATCATGCGCAGCTCCGCGGCATAATAAATAGCGGCCTTGTCGGTGAAACGCTGGGAGGGATAACCGCGCATGCGCCAGAGGCCGCCCAGGGTAGGGCCGGTGTAGGACGGCGGCCGATTCCTTACCTCGGAATTGGAGCGCTCATCCCAGGTGGGTGAATATGAGGTCCAGGTATCCAGCGCCAGGACCACCTGCCGGAAACGGGTTGAAAAATCCAAAGGAACATAAAAATCCAGTTCGCTCTCCAGGTTCGTCCAGGAATCGGAGCTGTCAAACCACCCAAAATCCCGGGAGGTCTTCCCCTTTAAACCGAAACCCCGCGAGGGATTGGCGTAAAAATCCCGATTGTCCCAGAAAAAAGAGAAATCAACGCCATTGGTCTTGGTGGTCTCGTCAACATCGGGGCCGTCGATCTGCTGCGAACGGTAAAAAGGGCGCATCTCGAGGTAGGTTTTACCGCTCACCAGCGGGTTCCAGGACTCCCCGCCCGCGGCGCCGGAGACCAAAAGCCCGCGCTCCATCGTGAATGTGCTGATGATCTCATCCCTGCCTTGGCCGATGGGCAGCAAATATTTAAATCTGAGCCGGAAAAAGTTGTCCCAGCCGTCCCCCTCCACAAAGTTGTCCTCATCGGAATCGTTGCTGCCGGCGCGCTCATCCGGGAAATCGGGATTCCCATCAATGAAGGGCTCACTGTCATTGAAGTAACCAACGGATATGATCGGATCCAAAAAGAGGCGCTCGACCCAGGGCATCTGAATATCCTGGCCTATCAGAAAGCCCATGGCCGATCTCTTAGAGCCGGCCATGGCGGTTCCCAGAAGTGTGGACTGCTTCTGGGGATAACCGACAACACCGGTGACATATGCGGCCGAAAACCCGAAGCTCTCGTTGTAAAAAGCAAAGGGAAGGTTGAGTCTTTGTTTGGTGGTTTTGCCATCCGGTCCTACGCGGACGCCCTGGCCCGGCGATGTCTGCGGAAATAACAGCAAAAATAGGATAATAATCCAAGCGCCGATAGTGATCTTAGGCCTGAAACAGTTTTGAAGTATGGAATTCATATCAAAATCTCTTTTCTCTAAATTAGCCGCCGGTTTTTTTTCCAAGCCGTTGCAGCTCTTTATCAACGGCTGCCTGGAAACCTTGCGGGGAACGGTTTTTTAAACGCCGACCGTTGATAAAAATGGTGGGAGTTCCTCTTACACCGGCCCGCGCGCCATCCCGAATATCCTGCCTGATCTGTGATGCGATTTGAGGATCGTTCATCTTTTTTTCAAATGCCGCCTGATCAAAGCCCAATGCCAGGGCGATTTCGCGAATTTTCTGATCACTTAACCGGTTGTGATTTTTGTAGAGCTCGTCGTGAAATTCCCAGAATTTGCCTTCGCTTCCGGCGGCCAGTGCCGCCGTGGCAGCCTTCAACGCAAATTTATGGCTCCTGAGGGGAAAGTTCTTAAATACGATTTTGACGTCATCCGGATTGTTCTCGAGCACCTGATCGAGTACAGGCACAAGCCTGGCGCAATACGGTCATTCAAAATCATCGAATATGGCGATCACCACAGGCGCATTTTCCGGTCCCTTGAAGGGAGAGCCGGAAACATTGATGTCCTGGATAAAATCAAGCCTAATGACTTGTACCGACTTTTTTTGGCGGCTGTTGAGAATCAACTGGTCGCCTCCCGGGCTTACCCTGACGTGATCAAATTGATCGCCGACATCAATTTTGTCCAGGAATGCGCCGGCTGAGGAGTAAATCAGGATTTGCCCCTGATCGTCGAGCACAAAAATTCGCCTTCCATCCGGGGAAACCGCCACATCGATCGGTTCTGATTTCAATTGCAATGTCTTTTCGACATCCCATTCAACGGAGGTATCGGCATGGCCCGTTGATATGGAAGCAATCACGATTGAAACGGTAAGCAGAACCATTGTTTTCATATTTTTGAGCTGCATCAAAAATTCTCCCTGTTCGCTTCATTTATTTAGAAGTGGTTTCAAAACCCCATCTCCCCGCTAAAAGAAGCGGGAAACCTGATCTGCGGTTTTGAAACCACTTCTAGGAGCTTCGATTATATTGAAATATCCTATTACATACTTTCAATTGTTGCAAATATCAACTTTCGGTTTTCTCAATATTAGCGGCGCATTTTCGAAGAGGGAAATAGCCTTGAATTCGGTCCATGGTCAGGTTATCATGTATTTTTCTAAAAGCGGTTTCACATTGCGCAGAAAGGAGTTCTTATGCAACCTGCACCTGTTTCATTGAAAGAATTGGATCGGGTGGAAATTTTAACGCTGATAGACAATTTTGTGGACGTTTTGCTGGAGGATACCGAAATTGTCACCCGCCCCCCTAAAGCGCAGGGGGGAGAAATCCCCACCGATACCCTCTTGGCCGAGCACGGACTTTGCTTGCTGGTCAGGGTACAGCACGAAGCTGAGAAGCACACCATCCTGTTTGATGCGGGCTATAACAGTATGAGTGTTCTCCACAATATGGCTAAACTGGCCGTAGACCCGAATGAGTTGGAGGCCGTCGTCTTGAGCCACGCCCACATGGACCATACCGGCTCGCTGTATCCAATTCTTGAGAAAATATCCGACCCGATTCCGGTGGTGATTCATCCGCACGCGTTTCGATACCCTCGATTTGCTGAAGAAAAAGATGGCACTAGAAGACGGTTTCCGAGAACCCTTGTAAGGGAGGAATTAAACCAGAGAAATGTAGAAATTCTCGAGAGCAAAAACCCGACGCCTATTTTGGATGAGACGATTCTGGTGACGGGCGAAGTTGAAATGACAACGGCCTTTGAAAAGGGAATGCCCAATGCCCTGATCGAAAAAGACGGAAGCTTGCAGCGCGATCCCGTTTCAGACGATCAGGCTCTGGTGATGATTTTAAAACAGAAAGGGCTGGTGGTTATTTCGGGCTGCAGCCATTCGGGAATCGTCAATACGGTTCGATATGCCCAAAAACTGACCGGGGTTCAAAAGGTATATGCCGTGTTGGGCGGTTTCCATCTCTCGGGGGCCTTTTATGAGAAGATATTGGATCAAACCGTCAGTGAATTAAAAAGCCTGTCACCCGCGGTGGTTGTTCCGATGCACTGTACCGGCCGCAAGGCCATGGATCGGTTTTCCCGGGAGTTTTCATCTTCATTTGTGCTCAACAGTGTGGGATCTAAAATCACCCTGGGGTGAGGGTGGAATACTGGTGGTGGTTTCAGGTTTCAGTGTTCAGGTGTCAGCAATCAAATTTAGGAATTGCGAATTCAGGAATTTAGGAATTAAAGGTATGCTGTCATTCTAATTCCTAAATCCCTCAATCATTGAATCCTGACATCTGACACCCGCCTGCGCGGCCGTAGCCGCTATGGCGCGGCGAAGGCCCGAAACGTCAAACCTAAAATTAGGACCGATTAAGATGAGATGGCCGTGCCCCAGTAATTGAAGCAAGCCGGTTTCCAGCCCGGTATGTACATCGTATCCATTTCCCGAATTTTGAAGCCGGCGCTTTCCAGCACAGAAGGAATGGGAAGGTTTAAATTACAGCCGCCGGCTATTCTTTTCCAGATCGGATTCAGTCGATTCTGCCAGTGCCGCACGCCCTCATCGGGTGCAGCCCCGTGTTCACAAAAGACAAGCCGGCCGCTCTGCCTGAGCACCCGGCGCATCTCCCCCAGCGCCGGCAAAATTTTTGCAAGCGAGCAGAGCGTATAGGTAACCAGCACGGTATCGGCACTGTTGTCCTCCAGCGGTATCTCTTCAGCGGCAGCCCCGATAAATTCCACATCAAATTCGACTTGCGCCACGGCGGGCTTTGACATCGCCCACAATTCCGTCGACGGATCCAGCCCCCACAAATGCTGCACTTTGCCCGCGGTGTAAAGGGGCAAATTCAGCCCGGATCCGATCCCAACTTCCAGCACGCGCCCCTCGGCCAACGGCACTATTTTTTCGCGCTGGCGCCTGACCTGCTTTGCGCTGCATAGAAAGTGCGTGACTCTTGGCATAATATATCTGGTGTAAAATCCCATCCTCAGAATCCAGCTTATCCGGTTCTAAACTGATTTTTAAATAATAATGCGGATGCCACCGGCAGGCAAGACTTCAATGTCATAGCGCCATACAATTTCTAGAAGTGATTTCAAAACATCATCTCCCCGCTCAATGAAGCGGGATTTCGCATCTCATTATAAAGATGATTTAAGGAGCTCAAAAGGCTACAATGGCTGCATCATTACGCCTTGCTGAGCACCTTAATTTTAAAGGATCAGAAGCGAAGTCCCGCTGCCAAGCGGGAAACCTGATCTGAGGCTTTGAAACCACTTCTAATTATAAAGTGGTTGTTTTGGACATTTAGCGATTGCGTTTCATCTTCTCGGCAACGGGCATTTTGCCCAGGAAGAGGACGGTGATAAAATAGCCGATCGGATCCTCTGCTTCAAGGATCGTAAAGGGGTAACAGCCAGTCAAACCCGGCTGCAGAGATGTAACCTTTGGGCTTATTTGCCATCGGATAAGCGATCCCTGGCTTCGGGAACCTGACAGGTCGCGGGTTGCCCGGGCCAGCGGGCATTCATTCTTCTTTTACCCAGACCTCAGCATCCGCTAGATTGGAGAAAACCTTAAACTGCTGGGGCAGATCTTTGGCGATTTTCGTAAATGCTTCCGCCAGAGTGGACTGCGATTCGGATTCAACGACAATTGCCGTTTTGTTAATCCTGGCATTTTCAGGGTAGTGTTCTTTGATAACGTCTTTCAGCTTTTGCAAATCATCGTAAGATAAATTCTGGGGGCCTTCACGGAATACCCAAATTCTGTTTTGCTCCGGAATCCCCTCCACATAGAACAGCCTGGCAACGCCCTGCTGTATTTCTCTGAAATCAATCCCTTCTTTGGGCTCTACTAAAATATAATTCTCTTTTATGGTTATTTTGGGCGACATTTTACGGATGAGTTTGAATGGATTCGCCTTCGTTGTGATCTGGCAGAAGGGTGTTGTTATTTTTAATTATTTAGAACCCGTCTCAAAAATGTGGCTTAGGGTTTCCCGCTTAACAGCGGGATTTCACCTCTGAATTTAATAAATTAATGTGTGAATCAGGCAAGGCGCAAATCGATTCGAAAGCGGAGCATACACGTAAGTATGTGAGCATTTTGAATCGGTTTGACTCGCTCCTTATTATTCATCAAAAGGGATGCGAGATCCCGCTCATTTTGGCGGGGCAACGCCGCCATGGACACTTAGACGCATTTTTGAGATGGGTTCTAATTGCTTGATCGGTAAATACCACCGGCTATTAGAAATTGTCAAGAAAATGTGCTGTTAAAAACCTCGCCGCCGTGCCAGAAAACCGTACCGGATGCTGACCGGCTGTGTCTTTTTGTCGCGGCCTGTTAAGAAGATATGTGTCCATGTGATATTGGCGACTGCCGTCGCAAGCTCACACCGTCAAGCACAATAGCGCCCAACACGATAACGCCACCGGCAACTGTCGGCAAACTCGGTATTTCGTGGATTCCAAAAATGGGAAGATAAACCCAAAGGACACCACCGATGATCTCTACCAGCGATAATAAAATTAGCTCGGCTGCCGGTAAATATTTAGCACTGATAGAATATGAAATTAACCCGGATCCAACGACAAAACCGTGCAGCATGCTGAGATACACATTCCGAAGCGGCATGGTAAGTGTTTCGTTACGCAAGAAGAGTATCAGCAAAGCCAGCAGTACACAAAGTACACCGCCAAGGACGACGGTGGCGAATTGGGGTGTCTGCTGACGCCAGCGCAAACTCACCGAAAAAACTGCAAATCCCAATGCCGCCACCAACGCAAGCAGATTACCCAAAAAATTGCCGGCCTCCAACCCCTCCAGAACCATGACAAGTATACCCAGAAGTGCAATTACCATTGCCACCCAGGTAGAATGCCGAACCTTCTCCTTTAACAGCACAATGCCTAAAAAAGCTGCAATGAAAGGGGCGGCCGCCAGCATGAAAAGGGTATTGGCCGCCGTCGTCAGGGTGATCGATAAAATAAAGCCGCTCATAGCGGTCATAAGTCCGGCGGCCCCGATCAGCCCCGAAATCCCGATTCTTTTAAAACGATTGATAAAAGCAAGGCCATCGCGTGTCATGAGATAGGCTAGAATAACGATGGCGATGGTCAGGCCTCTGAAAAACAGATACTGCCACTGATAACTTTGGGCCGCCTCCATGTAACGCACAATCAAAGCACCAAAAGACCAGATCGTTCCGGTAAAAGTCGCCAGAAAAAAGGCCTTTAGATAGTTGCGGTCGCTGAATTTTTGCACACTGACATCTCCGGCATCTGAAATGGGTGGGAAATCTGAGCGCTCTAACATCCCGGCGCGCAGTTTTCTACGCCTTAATTGAATTTAAAGCAAGTCAAATTTGGATTCAAATCATAAAATTTGAACAAAAGGGGGGCTGGCGATGCGGGATATGCAAATAAGATTGGGATCGTAATAATGCGCGCCGGGCTTTAAGGCCGTTGCACCTTCAAAGACATGGAGGTGGCGGTGTTTTGCCCGCCTCTGTTATGGGAGAGAATCTCTCTAACAACTTCGTTTTCTTGATCTAAGGCCCCGCCAACATCCACCCACTGCCCCAGCGGCACCGTCAGTTCCGTCTGGGCCCCAAAGAATCGAACCACCGCATCTTTACGGTGGTCATAGGCAATGCGAGGTACGATCTTCAGGTGAACATTGTCGCCCAAAACCGTCGGGGTGACCTCAAAGCCGCTTTCAACATACTGCCAGGCGATGGTACCATCACCCGGTGCATGACGCCTCAAAAATTCTGAGCCGTGACGATACGGAATTTCTTTACCGGAACGAATAAAAGCCGGACTGCCGGACATGGCGACCACGAAAGCTTCGGAATAGCGGCTATTCCGACGCTCACGATCGGTAACCGAAATGTCGACTCCATCTCTCCTTTTCCCGTTTGCGGCAATACTGAAGTCATCGGTTGAATAACGGCCACGTGCCGCAACCGCCCTTTGATTGTCTGCTCCCGTT
>JASFIU010000180.1:0-8502 GCA_050122495.1 Desulfobacterales bacterium
CCAGATTTCTGGTATCGGCCGTTGCCGATAGTGCAAAAATGGGCGTTAAAGGTGTCATTATCATTACAGCCGGTCTGGGAGAGACCGGCGAAGAAGGCAAGAAAATAGAGGCCCAAATCCTAAACGCGGCCGCCAAAACCGGGGTCTGTGTTATCGGTCCCAATTGCAGCGGCATGTACAGTGCTTCGGCAAATATGAATCTGCTGGGTGTGCCGCGATTGGAAAAGGGGCCCATTTCCGTTCTGGCTCAAAGCGGCAATGTGATCGATTCCCTGACCCATTATGCACGCATGCGCGGATTGGGTTTCAGCAAAATCATCAGCCTGGGGAATGCCATCGGCGCCAGCTTTGCCGACTACATCGATTATCTCAAAGACGATCCCGAAACCAAAGTCATCATCACCTACCTTGAAGGCATTAAGGACGGAAACCGCCTGGTCAGAAAGGTACGTGAAACGATTAAGAACAAGCCGGTTATCGCCTTAAAAGTAGGACGATCGGCTGCCGGTGCAAGGGCGGCGGCCTCCCATACCGGGTCGCTGGCAGGCGATGACCTGATTGTGGACGCTGCCTTCAGGCAGGCCGGCATTGTGAGGGTGGCCAACATCGATGAGCTCTTCGATATGGCCGAAGTCTTTTGTAACTGCCCTTTTCCCAACGGTAACCGGGTGGCCATTTTGTCGGAAGGCGGCGGCGACAACTCCATTGCGGCAGATAACGCCGAAATTCATGGCATGCAGGTGCCCGTACTTTCTGAGGAAACTCAGGAAAAGATCAAACCCTTTTTGCTGCAGGGTATGCCTGCCTCCAACCCCATCGATTATGGCGGAACCGCTGAGGAAAATCCCCACATGATCACCGAATGCGTTAAGGTATGCATGCAAAGCGACGAGGTTGACGGCATTTATATAACCGGCTTTTTCGGCGGCTTTAAAGATATTATTGCCTCCCATGTGGCGGAGCTAGAGGAACAAACCTCAAAAGATCTGGTGGAATTGGTCCAGCAATATAAAAAGCCGCTTTTTGTCAACACGAGCTTTGCAAGGGGCGCCATCAAATCTTTGGATATCCTCAAAAGCGCGGGCATCCCGGTCATGGAGTCTTCCCAACGATCCTCCCGGTGCCTCAGCGATCTGATGAAATTTTCGGTAAACCGCAAAAAGATAAGCCGGATGAAAATCACCCGGCCCCGCCAGCAAGATCGTCCCGGAGTAAGGGAGATCTTTGCGAATGCAATTCGAGAGGACAGAACCAATCTCCTCGAGACAGAATCCAGGGAAATCCTGCAAGGATATGGGCTGCCGCTGCCGGCGGCGGCGCTGATGGGCAATATCGACGCGGTAAGCCAGGCCACTGCCAAAATTGCCTATCCGCTGGCAATGAAAGTTGTCAGTCCCGATATAATCCATAAATCCGATGCCGGCGGCATTAAATTGAACCTGAAAAATGAAGCGGAAGTTCAGGAGGCATTTGAAGAAATCATGGCCAACGCCGGCAAGGTTACGACGCGGGATCGTGTTTTAGGAACCCTGATTTCGCCCATGGCTGCCCAAGGACAGGAATGCATTATTGGAATGATACGGGATCCCCAATTTGGCCCGGTGATCATGTTCGGGCTGGGCGGCATATTTGTGGAAGTGCTGAAAGATGTCTCTTTCAGGGTAGCCCCCCTTGCAGATGAAGATATCGACGAGATGATCAAAGAAATCAAAGGCTACAAGGTCCTAACCGGGACAAGAGGAGAAAAGCCCAAGGACATCGATGCCATTCGACAGATCATTGCCAGGCTTTCCGATATTGCAATCGACAATCCGGAGATCATAGAGCTTGACCTTAATCCGGTCATTGTCCATGCAAAAGGTGCATCCATAGTGGATTCGCGGATGATAATCACGGCCGAATTGAGCTAAAGCTCAATTCGGAGTTATTTGTTAGTGGTTATTAGTTATTGGTTTAGAGACAAGGATTGATTAGAACCCCTGATGGGCTCGATTGGTTAGAATTAAACTAGTAAAACTAATTCAGCCAATGAAACTAATAAGACGAAATGTTATGACGAGGGCAACCCAGAACCCTGCTTGCCCTCCGTCTTGTCCCGTCGGAGCTTTAGCGAAGTCGGAAGCCTTTGAGGCGAAGGGGGGAACCTTTTGAACCTCTTAACGTTTAAATTTTAATTTACCATATTAAATTGAAGGGAGAATTTTAAAATGGATAGAAAAGAGCTTGTTGCTGAATACAGCAAAAAAATTGAGGACGCCTATCGCCAAAGGTCGCCGAAGTCGGCGCAAGTGATCGAAGATGCCAGCAAATATGTTCCGGACGGTGATATGCGCATTTCGATCTGGTTTGAACCCTACCCCACGGTCATGGCCAAGGGAGACGGCTGCCATCTCTACGATGTGGATGGCAATGATTACCTGGATTTTTCCAACAATTGGACCTCAATGATACTGGGCAACAACCATCCCAAGGTGGTAGAGGCAATCTGCAAACAGGCGCCGCTGGGATCTGCCATGGCAGCACCGCATGAGGCCGTCTTTGAGTGGGCGCGCCTTCTGTGTGAAAGAATTCCCTCGGTGGAGCGGGCGCGTTTTTGCACTTCTGGCACCGAAGCATTGATGTTTGCCGTCCGGGCCGCCAGAGCTTTTACGGGCAAAGACAAGATTTTAAAGATGGAGGGAAACTATCACGGCAGCTACGACATCATGGAGATGCAGGTCGGCTGGAGAAGACTGCCGCCCGGGTTGCCCAAGAGCGTGGAACAGGACGTGCTGGTGACGCCATTTAACGACAAAGAAGCGGCCACAAAACTCATTGAGGAGAACAAGGATGACCTGGCGGCGGTCGTTGTCGAGGGTATAATGGGAGCCGCCGGCATGATTCCGCCGGAAAACGACTACTTAAAACACCTTAAAGAGGTGGCCAGCAAAAATGATGTGCTCCTGGTTGTGGATGAGGTCATCAGCTTTCGGCTGGCGGCCGGCGGCGCTCAGCAGATCTTTGATATAGAGCCTGATCTTACTGCTTTAGGAAAGACCATCGGCGGCGGATTACCGGTGGGTGCTTTTGGCGGCCGGGAAGATGTTATGGCGGTGTATTCACCCAGGCACAAACATCCGGCCCACCATGCCGGAACCTTCGTGGCGACCCCCATTGCTGTAGCAGCTGGCGTCGCGGGTCTCAAAGAGATGACCGTTGAGACTCTGGATAAAATCAATGCACTGGGCTGGTCCATGAAGGAAAAATTGCAAAGTGTTCTAGATGATTTAAATATCAAAATCCAGATTAAGGGCTACGGCTCCTTGCAGCAGCTCCACTTTACATCCGAGCCGGTATTTGATGCCCAAACGGCATTCTTTACCCAGGATCGGGATCTGCTCAGGTTATTCCATCTTTCTTTGATGAATAAGGGCATCTTTATTCCCAACCGCGGCTTCTTTGCCATATCAACACCCATGTCCGAAACCGAAACGGACAAGGCCGTTAGCGCGACGGCTGAATGCCTTTCGGAATTGAAGCCGCTTATCGAGCAGATTGCTCCGCAGTTGATCGGCTGAATTGGGCTGAATTGGGTTAAAACCCAATTCAGCGTTATTTGTTATTGGTTAGTGGTTATTTGTAGAATCGCTTGCTAGCCTTGATGTCTTTGATTATTAAAACCATTTCTAAAAAAAACGGAGGCAATATCGATGAAAAAAATAGTAGCCACAGACAGCGCACCGCAAGCCATCGGGCCTTATTCCCAGGCTGTTCAGTACGGGGATTTTTTGTTTGTTTCCGGACAAATCGCCATCGATCCCAAGACCGGAAACATCGTCGAAGGCGATATCGAAATGCAAACTGAACAGGTCTTAAAAAACATATCGGCCATCATCTCAGAAGCAGGCATGTCACTTCAAAATACGGTTAAATGCACCTGCTTTTTGAAAGACATGAACGACTTTGTAAAATTCAACTCGGTGTATGAAAGCTTTTTTAGTGAAAGCCCGCCGGCGCGTGAAACCGTCGAGGTTGCCAGGCTTCCGAAAGATGTGCTGGTGGAGGTGTCCGCGATTTGTGGCAAGTAGTCCGAAACATACTGCTTTTGAAAGTTATCATGACCACAAGATCTAACTTATTGCCGGCGTTGAAAAAGGAGTGTAGACATGGATGAACATCAGGTGGATTGGAACGAAAAAGTGGCCCCGAAAATCATTAAGCATTTAGAGAAGCGCCGTATGGAAGGCAGCTATGCGCCCACCGCCGCCCAGGCCAAAGACGAAGTCATTGCTGCGATCCCCCGGGGTGCAACGGTATTTCGCTGTGGTTCGATGACAGCGGGGGGAATGGGACTCTGGGATGCGATTGCGGCGCTGCCGGAAGTCGAACTGATTGATCCGTACCCGCCGGAGCTCAAGCCGGAAGAGGCGATGGAGCTCCGGCGTCGGGGGATGGTTGCCGACATCATGGTTGCGAGCTCCAATGCGATCACGCTCGACGGAAAGTTAATCAACCTCGACGGCATGGGCAACCGTGTGGCGGCCATGGCATTCGGGCCTAAAAAAGTGATTTTGCTGGTGGGTATGAACAAAGTCGTCCCCGACCTGGAAACGGCCATGGCCCGGGTAAGACACTACGCCGCACCGGTTAACAACATTCGCCTGAGCTATAAAAATCCCTGCACAGAAACCGGACTGTGCAGCGATTGCAACACGCCCCAGCGGATCTGCAACATGTGGAGCATCATTGAAGGCCACATGATCAAAAACCGCATCCATGTCAAGCTGATTGGTGAGAATCTGGGGTATTAGTGGCCTAATTGAGCGCTAAACGCTCAATTAGGCGTTACTGGTTATTGGTTAATCGTTATTAGATTCAGATAGCACCTGATTTTATCATCATATAAGATGTAAAAACGATATCAATAGTAGTAGAACCTTGCAGAACTTAGATATGTTAAAGAAAACCGAAGTCTCTCGCTCTTTCGTCAAGACAAAACGTTATACAGTAACTAAAATATAGTATTAATAATTTACCAGCCAGCTATGTTAGCCGTGGTCGCCTGATAATATTCCCAATTTCTTGTGTTTCGTAGGAAAGATAATCTCTGAGGTCTCTTAGATTAAAATTAAGAAGCCTCTTGATGGTCTTTAAAGAACTGGAAGGCTTACGGGCGTAGTTTTCTGCGATTTTTAGAGATTCCCCTTGAAGTTTGCTCAGAGGCACCACTTTGTCGATTAGCCCAAGTCTCAATGCTTCATTTGCAGTCATATCTTTTTCAGAAAGCAGTATTTCAGATGCCTTGCTGATTCCTAACATTTTGTAAAGAAAAAAAGCCCCACCGCCTTTAGGGGCTAACCCAACTCTGAGAGAAGGATTCTGAAAAATTGTGTTATCCGCTGCAATTCTATAATCACAGGCAAGACTGACATTTAGAAACATTGGAAGCACTTTACCACTATGAGTGTGAATAACTAACTGGCTTATTTCTCTTAGCTTCAAAATATATTCATCAATGGCATGTAACATTTTAAGTGCGGCGGTGGTATCTAATTTTGATTCTAACACTTGCTTGTAAAATTCAATGTATTCATCACTTCCTTTCATATGCGTAGAGAACAATAGCAAAATAACTTTAATACTGTCATCTCTTGAAACCTGATCAAGATAGTTTAAAATTGTGATTTTAGCCCTCAATTCTGTTACATAAAGCATAAGATTTTCTTCAAACCTTAATACCAAGACATTGTCAATTTTCTCTCCAGAAAAAAAATCATAACTTCCTTCAATTTTAATATCTCTTTTCATATCATCACCTCCTTTTGTAAGGTTCAAACAGATGAATTTATTATGTCGACTTTAGGAGGAGTGCAAAAGTCGGTTCTGATGAGGATTCGAATCTGAATGTGGAGGACCGATACAAGTCAGTTGGAATAGAAAAATTAGAGACTCATTAGATGTTTTTATACTCAAAGCAATGGGATTGGGTCAACTATTATTGCGAATTCTTGAAAGTGCCAATATTTTAAGAATATCACCAAAACGCGAGATTTGCGATATCATCTCTGATATTTAGAATATCACCATATCTTTAGGGTTTCGAAAACCTTTGATATGTTGGAGTTATCTGGAGTCTTGCAAAGATGCCATTTTATTCAATCCCTTACTTTAGTCCTGCTTTTCTGAGAGCAGCAATATAGCGCTCTATATCGGCTTTATTCTTATAAGGCAGGGTCTTTGCAAAAGACTCAAGATTGAATTTAGGGTTGATACGGCGAACTTCATCGGCTTCGGCAGCAGCCTCTACCTGACGGTCTAACGAACTATAACAAGCTGCGAGAAAAGCACGGGCAGGCAAGTAATTGGGGTTGATATTCAGAATCTTTTTGAACGTAGCTATGGCTTCATCGTACTGCTCTGTCATGAAATAGGCACGGCCTAACCAGTGATAGTAAGTGGCCGGAGCGAATGGGTGGAGGCGTATTGACTTCTTTGCCAATTCAACACTTTCGTCCCACCTGCCTGAACAGCCGACGGCTCCGGCCAGAAAAGAATAATCCAGAGCCCCATTAGGATTGAGGGCGACAGCCCGCTCCGCTTCAGCGATTGCCTTTTCATAATGACCTCGGAGAAAGTAGACGCCGCCAATTAATAAGTAACCAAGGTCCGAGGTGTCATTCAGCTCAATCGTTTTTTGCGCATATTTCATAGCCATCTTAATAGATTCGGCCCGAGACTCAACCCACCCAAATCTCGCATCCAGCCAGTAAGTCCAGCCCAGCAACACATAGGCCTCTGCATACTCAGCATCCAAGACAATGACTTCCTCTAATAACCGCTGCGCTGTGGCGTTGTCCTCCTTCGTGTATCGATAAATATAATCTATTCCTTGCAGAAATTTTTCCCAGGCTCTTAGATTCGTCGTCGCATTTTTATCCCACATTCGGGCTTGCTCACCCTCTGTTAACTCCACCCGTAGGGCACTCGTGATCTTTATGGTAATGTCATCTTGAATCGCAAATATGTCTTTTGGTTCACGATCGTAGCCTTCCGACCAAACGTGATGTCCTGAAGTCGCATCGATTAACTGAGCAGTGATTCGAACCCGGTCGGCTGTCCTCTGCACACTGCCTTCCAGTATGTACTTTACCCCTAAATCCTCTGCGACCTTTTGAACCTTCACGGGTTTGCCCTTGTAAGTGAACATTGAACTGCGCGAGATCACAAATAAGCCTCGAAGCATGGAGAGTGTACTGATAATCTGGTCAGTTATCCCATCACTAAAGTAATCCTGCGCAGGGTCACCACTCATGTTGTCAAAAGGAAGCACTGCAATGGACGGCTTATCCGGTAAAGGGAAGGCCATTTTTTCAACAGAGGCAGGCTCTATTTTTTTTGATTGCTGAAGGTAAATATTCCAGCTAACCAAACCGGCTGCAACCACAGCCAGAATGACAATAATTGCCATAGCTGTCCTGCGTGAATACCGGCCTAAAAATCTTTTCTCACCAATCACTTTTCCAGCAGCATCAGGTTTCATCAAAACCCGATAAGCACCTACCGGCTTGGGTATATTTTTAACTGACTGTTCTCCCAAATATTCATACCCTAACGGCAGTTTGGTCTCAATTTGATCAAAAGCCGTCTTTGAAACGCATATTCCTCCAGGGTCTGCCAGTGATTCCAGCCGGGCTGCAATGTTGACGCCATCACCGTAAATACGATCTTCTTCATCAATAACGTCTCCAAGATTAATCCCGATGCGAAACTCCATTCTGCGGTTTTCAGCCAACTCTGCATTGCGGGTCTGAAATTCATTCTGCACCGCCACAGCACACTGCACTGCATCGACCACACTGGAAAACTCTGCCAAAACATTATCGCCAGGAGAGTCGACAACTCGGCCCCTATGCTGTTTGATCAGAGAGGTCATAACTTCACGGTAGGTGGCTAAAGTCTTTACAGTACCCGCCTCATCTTCTGCCATAAGACGGCTGTATCCAACTGCATCGGCGCTGAGAATAGCGGTGAGCTTGCGTTTAAAACCTTCTTCTGCCATTAGCAGCTACCCCATTATTAAGGTTTCAAAACAAGGTACTCAGTACGTGGATCAGTCAGAAATAGGCAGTGTCTGATGAGAATCAGGAGGCGATTCAGGAATACAGATCAGCTTCAGGTCAGGTGGAATGGCGAATTTGATATTAATAAACAATTCGATAGGATTTAGTCAATAATTATCAGGGGTTCTGAAAGTGGTGATATATTGAGAGAAAGCCAAGTATCACACTTTTTCAAAATATTGCAGATACTAAATGGATATATGCAGCGTTTCCCAATTTTTCATCTGGTGTCAAACTGGATGCCTGGAAAATGCGACTTTGCGACAACAAAAAGGGCAAATCCATAGGCTCGGACTCGCCCATCTGAGTTTTGATATAAATTGAATATCGCAGGTTTTCAAACCTGCTGATAGTTGTGTTTTGTTGGAGGTATCTGTACTTTTGAAAGTGCGGATTTTGTGGA
>JASFIU010000181.1:0-8496 GCA_050122495.1 Desulfobacterales bacterium
CCAATAATGGTTACGATGACAATTCCAATCCCCATCAAGATCATGTAAATATAAGGGATAATTGCCGAGATCAAAAAATGGCGGCGATGGGTTTTGATGCGATGATAAAAGATCACCGACATGGCGTTTTCCAGCATGGAAAAGGCCATGGAACTAAAAAACAGCATGACGCCGATGCCGATGATACCGACAAACTGCCGGTATTCAAGAAAGGCGGCTACTTCCTCCGCAATTTTTTCAGCATGGCCCGGGACAATTAATTCTAATTCCGTGATAATGATTTGTAATAATTTTTCCTGCTCGATAAATTCCGAAAGCCCGATTAAAATCAGGGCCAGCATGGGGATCAGCGACAATAGAGAGTTGTAGGCGACGCCGCCGGACAAGAGCAGTCCCTGATTGCGTTTAAACCCCTTTAACACCCGCCACATAAATTTGCCCGGATGCCGCAGGACTTTTCTTGAATATTTTTTAGAAACCGGCATTGGTATTTACTGATTTTCTAGCTTTAAATCCTTTAGCGCTGCAAATTTGTTGCTGGTGGGTGCCATTTTACACCCACAATCTCCCTGATTCAGATCCGCGCCGCATTGCGTGCACAGCCCCTTGCAGGTTTCGGTGCACAGGGATCGCAGTGGAAATGCGAGCACCACCTGCTCCTGGATCCCATCTCGAAGGTTAATTTCTTCACCCCGGAAATATAGCAGCCCGATGTCTTCAACCCTCAATTCAAACTCTTCTTCAAGCGATGTCTCCGTTATGCTGTTTAACTCTTTGGTATAGGTTAGTTCAAACTCGGACGTTAATAAACTATCGAAGTCTTTCAGGCAGCGGCTGCAGGTCAGGCGAACGCGCGTTTGGAAAGCGCCCTCTACTTCAAAAAGCTCCCTTACTAGAAAAGCCTTTATTTGAATTTTTAGAGGCTCGAGAAATTCACACTCTTCGTTTTGAACCATATCTGCCAATATCGGGAAGGCTTCTGCATTTTCCACAAAATCCTGGGAAAGCTTTTTATCCTTGATTTGTTCGATATGCAGGATCAGATTTTTCATGTTATCTCTTTCTTATATCATTAATGATTATGATAATACATTTTCTTGGGTGACGAAATGAAATTGTTAATTCGGGCTGGATTTGATATATTTCCGTCATGAAATCGGTTCCGAAAAAGAAGGCTTTATCATCCATAAAGCCTGCCGAAGTCAAGGCGGCAAAACCAGAATCCGAATGCAGGCGCTGCGGCACCTGCTGTAAAAAAGGGGGCCCCGCGTTTCACCATGCCGATAAGGCCTTAATTGAAGCGGGCGTTATTCAATCAAAATACCTTTACACCATCCGAGAAGGTGAATGGGCCTATGATAATGTCAAGCAATGCCTGGAGCCGGTAAGCTCCGACGTTATTAAGATAAAAGGGAAAAATAGAAGTCTGACCTGTATTTTCTTCGATGAAACGCAAAGCGCCTGTACCATTTATGAAAATCGGCCCATCGAATGCCGGGCTTTGAAGTGTTGGGACACGCATGCGCTCGAAAATGTTTATGCGAAAAAGCGACTGACCCGTAAGGACCTAATATCCGAAATCGAAGGATTATGGGGTTTAATCAAAGACCATCAGGAACGTTGTAGCTACCAAACGATTCAGAAGCTGGTTGACGCCATAAAGAACAATTTGAGGGGTAACGAGCGCCAAAAACTTAATGAAATCATTCAGTTTGATACCGAAATTCGCAAGCTGGTGGTTTCCACTGCCGGCCTGGATGCAGAAATGCTTGACTTTTTATTGGGTCGACCGCTGACCCAGACGATTCAAAAATTGGGTTTAAAGGTTCTGCAGAAAGGTAAAAATAATATTCTTGTACAGACTGCGCGTGGAGATCATCTTGAAACCTAAACTTCTAACCCGATTCCATCTTAACCTCGACAGATGAATCATATTTGCGACAATTCATTCGCCTCGATCGTTTCGATGGTTTCGGATTCCGGTTCGGGATTCTGCTCACCGGCCACTTTGGCAGCGGGATTTTCTACGGCGGCTTCGCCCCAAATATACTTGCCGTATTTGGCATAGCCAAGGACATTGTTCAATCTCGGATCTGCATTTAAATCGACCGGCATGACGTTTCCGGTAATAAGGGGTTGCAAATATTTGGCCAGTTCACGGCAACCCCCGCCGGTCAGAATAATCGTGTCGATATCCCAGTCGTCGGCCCACAGGCGGTCCAGGTCGTTGGCGATGGTAGCGGCTAATTGGGCATAGACCTGGTCTCTGATTTTTTCAAACGAGAAGCCGTGCCCTCTCATTTTAATAGTCCCTTCTTCGGCCGCCTTATAGAGGCGGTAAAGCTCCACGCCGACGCCGCATTTTTCTCTCAGTTTGTTTGAAATTACACTGAATCCTTTGGAAATACCGGTGTCGATCGTGCGGCTTCCGCGATCGATATAGCGTAGATGATCAAGAACCGTAAAATCGGTGGTTCGAAATCCAATATCGACGACCCCCACCTTCTGGGAGGCCAGATCTTCATCGACAATTTTGCCGTCGGTATCCATCAGGTTGTTTAAGATGCTGCCCAAGGGCTGCGGCAGCATGCGCACTTTGTTGATATAAATTTCCCGAGTGGACTTTTCTCCATTATGGGAATGATAGGTGATGCTGTGGTGGCCGGTCAGAATTTCGTTAAAGCGTTCATGGTTCTGTTTAAAATAACCAATCGGCAGCCCCGAGACGACATTGATGGGAACGTTGATCGGTGTATTGTTATTAAAGAAAAGCCCGGTAACCGTTAAGGCCAGAATTCGAACATAATCACTAATGAGTCGTTCCTGGTCCAGGGTGAAATTTAAAACACTTGATTGTTGTTCCGCAAGATCGCCGACAAAATAGGATTTACCGTCAATGGCCACATGGATATGGTCCGTCGGTGAACTGTCACCAAAATCAGCCCAGAATTGGATTTCAGACGCATCGCCGAAGATCGATTTGAAAATTATGGTCTCTTTACCATTGGTGGCCTTGGTAAACCCGAAACCAATATCGATGCCGATAACTTCCATTTTATCCCCCATAATCTATATGGATTTTTAAAACCATCTTATAATTTTATATCTTATCGCCGCTCAAAAGTCAAAAAAATCGAGCTTGTATAACGTTGGCTTTTTGGTCCTCATTTCGTGTAATAACAGAAAATTATACTGTTGTTTGGAGCGCATGAAAATGCAACCGCTAACGGTCAAGAATAAAGATAAGAAGTCAGAGCTCCTTTGGGAAGGGACCTCTATTAAGAAGGAGATCGATGCCATGCTGATCAAAAGCGGAATGCGCAGATCAATGCCTCAAGATATGGTCCAATCGATCTGGAAATCGTTTTTGACAATGGATGCGATATGATCCTCAAAATAAATGTGCGCTATCTGCCATTTTTGGTTTTCGTATTCGATGTCGAGAAGATGGTCATCCCGGATCCGAACCACCCGGCAAATTGAAAGATCTTTCAGGCCGGTGCCGGCAGCTTTTAGCACGGCTTCCTTAGCGGTCCAGTAGCGAAAAAATGCGGCCGGGGATCTGTCGGCCAATGCCCATTCAGCTTCAGATGCGGTTTTCGGAAACAGAGACTTGGTGCGGGAATAGATCTTTTCGATGTCGATACCGATGGGCGATGGGGCGACCACGCCGCCGACGTATTCGGTTTTGTGGCTTATTGACCAGTAGGTTCCATTGAAGGGCAGGGGGGCATTGCGCTCATCCTGGGCCAGCTCGCCGAGCCGAATACGGCTTTTTTCAGCAGACATCTCAAGCGCCCGCCGGGCATGCCGGCTGAGAAATTTGACGCGTTCTTTTGGCTTCAGATCCTTAACCGCATCCGGCACCGCTAATATCACAGGATAAATGATATTATTGCGAATTGCGGATTGCGGATTGCGGATTGGGTTCATTATTGTCAAATACCTTTAACGCCGAAGCACTGGAGAAGCCTACTCTGTTGCTTTTGAATTCTATTCTAAGTGCCCTAATCCCTGTCTTCTGAAATCTGATCTTTTACCTTTAACGCGATTTCGTAGATGTTATTTTTAGGAAGCCCATATTTTCGGGCAATTAACTTAGTGATTTCAGAGAGCGCACTTTGCTGTTTTACCAGTGCTGCTTTGATTTCGCCTTCAATAATTTCGGGGTCTGGCGCTTCTATTTCTTCTCGGCCGGCGATGATGAGTGTACATTCGCCTCTAACCTTCGCCCGCTTCTTCATGATCATCGAAATCTCCGACACAGATCCCCTTATAAATTCTTCGTGCAGCTTGGTCATTTCCCGGGCCAGTACCGCCGGTCGATCACCCAGGCTGGCAAGGATTTCTTCCAAAAGCGTTATAAGGCCTTTGGGCGAGGCATATAAAATCAGGGGACGGGCTCCAAGCGCCAGTGCAGCCAGAAATTTTTGGCGTTTTCCCTTTTTTTTAGGCGGAAATCCAATAAACACAAATGAATCGGTAGACAGTCCGGAAACGCTCATGGCCGTTGTGGCTGCTGATACACCGGGTATGGGGATCACCTTTATGTTATTTTCAATCGCGGCCACTATTAAACGGTAACCGGGATCGGATACGGACGGCGTGCCGGCATTGGATACCAGCGCGATTGATGCTCCGTCCAAAATTTTGCTGATGAGTTGCGGGGTTCGTCTGCTTTCGTTATGCTCGTGATAGGAAATCAGATCATTTTTTATCTGATGATGGGAGAGAAAGCGACCGGTCTTGCGTGTATCTTCTGCGGCAATCAGATCGACTTGCTGCAGGGTATTGAGCGCTCTCATGGTAATGTCTTCTCGATTACCAATGGGGGTTGCGACCACATAAAGGCCCCCCTTTTTTATACGATTGCCCAATTTCCCTAGCTCCTTAAATATAAGGTAGAACGTATGCCATCTAAAAAATCAGGTGTATGCAAGATCAAAAGCATTTTTAATAATTTCAATCCGCGGTGTGTCCCGGTTTAAAAGCACGGTGACCACATCGAACCTGGCCTTGGCGGCGCTTTGATGGGTGGACTTTAAATAAGCAAGCGCCACGATTGAGATTTTTTTTTGTTTTTTAGGCGTTACGGCCCACTTGGGGCTTCCGAAGTGGACCGAGCGGCGCGCTTTAACCTCAACGAAAACGATGGTGTCTTTATCCTTTGCAATAATGTCAATTTCACCCAATTTGGTGCGGTAATTGGTTTCAATAATTTTATAACCCGCTTTTTTTAATTGGCCGACAGCAATCGCCTCACCCCGTTCCCCCAATTTTTGCTTTTTATTCAAGATATTCCTTTACACCCCTGAATGTTTGTCTGTGAATCGGGCAGTATCCAAATTTGCGGATGGCCTCTTTATGGGCCCGGGTCGGATATCCCTTGTGCTGGGAAAAACCAAATTGCGGGTAGTACGCGTGGTATTCCTCCATCAGCCGGTCTCGGGTGACCTTGGCCACGATCGAGGCTGCCGCGATCGAGATACTTAGCGCATCTCCTTTGGCAATCGGTTTCTGGGGCAACTCAGATGAAATGGAAAATGTCCCGTCAATCAAAAGACATTCGGGTTGCGGTCTTAAATTTTGGGCCGCCATGGACATGGCCAGTAAGGAAGCTTGCAGGATATTGATGCGGTCGATTTCAACCGGGTCCACAATTCCGACGCCCACAGACACCGCATGGGTGTAAATTTCGTCGTACAGCCGGGTTCGTTTTTTTATGGTCAGTTTTTTTGAATCGACAACATCTGCAACCGCAAAGTTTCTCGGCAGAATGACGGCCGCAGAAACAACAGGGCCGGCCAGGGGGCCCCGGCCGGCCTCGTCAATGCCCGCAATTTCCTGGTAACCTTCTGCAGTGGCTTTTTTTTCGAAAAACCACAAATCCATCTTTAGATTCCAGATGTCAGATGTCAGAGTACAGAGAAAATAGATCAGACGTCAGAGGACCAAAAAATATATATCTGCGTTCTTAATGACGGTCATCTGACTTCTGACCTCTGACCTCTGTTTTAGGTTAATCGCCGCTCCTTGATCCTGGCAGCCTTTCCTCTAAGTTTACGCAGATAATAAATTTTAGCACGGCGCACCCGTCCGCGGGTGACCACCTCAATTTTATCGAGCGCCGGAGAATGCAGCGGGAAAATGCGCTCTACGCCGACGCCGTAGGAAACCTTGCGAACGGTAAAAGTGGCATTGGTGTTCCCTTTGCGTTTGCTGATGACCACACCCTGAAAAACCTGAATACGCTCTTTTTCACCTTCTTTTATTTTTACGTGTACTTTGACATTATCACCCGGCCCAAAATCGGGGTGGTCGAGGCGCATTTGTTCTTTTTCAAGTTGCTCTATTTTTTCCATCATTCCTCCAAAAGTTCTTTAAAATATTTACCAACGGTCCGAGATACAATTTGCTCGTACGTTGATATTTGATTTTATCGTTAACGTTAAATTAGTTCAATTGGTTGGATTGGTTTGATTGGTTAATAGCATTGCAAACTTAATTAGAATCCGTCAGATATCGTTTTCAAACTAATGAATCAAACCAATAAAACAAATACAACCAATGAAACAATCGCTGTTTTATCCCAACAGTCTATCCAATATGATCGCCGCTGCTGAGCGCACCGAGAGATGGTTGTAATCGGCACAGCCCGCAATCGGATCCAGAACATAATCGGCCCTGGAAATAAAATCTTCGGCCAGTCCCCAGGCGGTCCCCAAAGACAGAACATAAGGCTTGCCGTTGTTCAGCATGGCGCGAAACTTCTTATAGCTGATGTTTTGTGGATATTTTCGCGCACAGGTGGCGATGGTTACCGGATAATCATTTTCCGTTTCCGCTACCTGGTCAAGCACCTCCGAGAACGAGTCCTTGACCCGGATAAGTTCAAGGGCACTGCGCCTTTTCGGATTATAGCTGGCGCCAATGCCATCGGTCCAATGTGAAATTATTCTGAGAACCAATTCTTTCTGGTCCTCAAGCGGCGTGACCACATAGAATGACCCCAGCCCGTATGTCTTTGCGACTCTGGATATATCGTGCAAATCCAGGTTGGTTACGGCGGATGCGATAATTTTACCATTTTTATCGACCACCGGGTAGTGGATCAATGCCACATAAAGTTTCGGCATAGTAGGAATTAATTTTGGAATTGCGAATTAAGGAATTAAGGGATTTAAATCTATTATCCCGATTATCATACCAAAATTCCTGAATTCCAAAATTCCTGAATCCCTTAATTGCTTTTTTTTATTATTTCTTCAATACGCCGGGACCACTTTTCTAAGATATCCAGTTCCGGCTGACTCAACGATTTGTTTTTTAACAGATCCGCCCGTTTCAATAACGTGCGCAGCAAAGCGGATTCCCGGCGCCAATTTTCAATTTCTTGATGATGCCCCGAGAGCAGAACCTCCGGCACCGGGTCACCTTCAAATGTCTGGGGGCGCGTATAATGCGCGTGTTCCAGCAGGCCATTTGAAAAAGAGTCTTTTTCGGCCGCGTCTTCAGCTCCCAGGGTTCCGGGTATCAGACGGGTGACGGCATCGATGATGACCATGGCCGCCAGCTCTCCGCCGGTCAACACAAAATCCCCCACCGAAATTTCGTAATCGATTAGATCGTGGCTGATACGCTCATCGACGCCTTCGTAACGACCGCAGACGAGAACCAGCCCCTCAAGGGCGGCCAGTTCATGGGCCACTTTCTGATTAAAAACCCGTCCCTGAGGTGTCAGCAGGATCGTTTTGGCAGAAGGGGCTTTGCGGTTTGCGGCCCGTATAGCGCCGGCAAGCGGTTCAGGCTTCATCACCATCCCGCTGCCGCCGCCGTAAGGCTTGTCATCGGTTACATGGTGTTTATCTGCAGCGTAATCTCTGATATTCAGGGCTGAAGCGAAAATTTTCTTGCGATCGATCGCCCTCCTGATAATCCCGTGGTCCCAAAAAGGATTAAACATTTCAGGAAATATCGTCAAAACAACGAAGTTCATTCTCAGATCACATCCAATATTCCATCACCCTGCTTGAAATCTTATATCTATGTCAAAAAGCACCTTAATGGAAATTTTCCAATTAAGTTTAAGTTATACCCCTTCCAGCCCTTCGGGTAATTCAACTCGCATTATTCTCGATTCGGTATCGATAGAGCGCACAACCGATTTAAGGGCCGGGATCAATATCTCCCGATCATCTTTGTTAACGACATACACATCATTGGCGCCGGTTTCGATAATCGAGTCCAGGCGTCCAAGGTATCGATCATCCCGGGTGTAAACCTCCAGTCCAATCAGGTCAAACCAGTAATAGGCGCCGCCTTCTAATTCTGGGAGCCGGGCCCTTGGGATGTAAAGCTCGGAGCCGACCACTGCTTTGGCCTGCTCGCGGCTGGCGACCTCTTTAAGCGCTAGCAACGCCCCGCGAGAATGCGGCTTGACCCAGTCAATTTCGTAGCTGTTTTCCCTGCCGTCAGGACTGCAAACCAGAAGGGCCG
>JASFIU010000182.1:0-8444 GCA_050122495.1 Desulfobacterales bacterium
GGCTGCGGAGAAACTGCTGGAAAGTGAGGTCATCGAGGGCGAGGAGCTCAAAGCACTGGCGGATGCCGTCTCACAAAGCCGAACGCCAGAAGAGGATTCCGGTGACTCACGAAACAGTCATGCCCTGGCGGCTTAATCGTTCTGGAAGGGGTTTCGAAATCCCATCTATTGCATTCTAGCAACCTTAATTAAAATCTTGTTGGAGGTGAATCCCATGAAAACTTTAATTTCCATATTTATATTGATTTTTTTCATCGTTCCAAATGTCATGGCTGCCGGTAGCACATCGTCCACCCCGGCCGTTTCCAAGGACATTAAAATTTATAACAAAGGGGTTAAGCTGATGCTGGACAAGAAGTTTTCAAAAGCTGAAAAACAATTCCGGGAAGCCCTGGAAATTAACGAGCGTTTCGCAGAAGCTCATAATAACCTGGCCTATACCTTAAGGAAGCAGGGGGCCGATTATTACGACCAGGCTTTGAACCATTACAATCGGGCAATCGAACTAAATCCGGATTTGCCGGAACCGTATATGTATCGCGGGGTTCTGTACGTGCAGATGGGAAATAAATCGCTTGCGCTCAAGGACCATGAAAAGCTGCTTGCGATGCGCTCCCCGCTGGCTGAGGAGCTTGAATACGTAGTGGTCAATGGACGCGAAAAAGAGCCAGAACAGTTTTTCGGTGTATCGCGCAAACTGAAATAGATGCAGGTTCGCAACGGTAACTTCTTTGCCCCATATTTATGATAGGGGTATTTGTAACTATCGAAAGTTAGAGTAAGGAGTATAAAAATGAAAAATAATTCCAATATCAGTGGAATTCACCACATAACCGCCATCGCATCATCGGCTTCTGAAAATTTGGCTTTTTATGAGGAGGTTTTAGACCTGCGATTGGTTAAAAAGACTGTTAATTTTGATGATCCATATACATACCACCTGTATTACGGGGATGATGCAGGCGCCCCGGGAACCATTATCACCTTTTTCCCCTGGGAAAATTTGCCACCCGGTAAGGCTGGCGCGGGTATGGTGACAGCTATCGCATTCTCGATCCCAATGGGTTCTCTTGACTACTGGCGCGAGCGACTTAATGTGCATGGTATTAGTTTAAAAAATGGAAAACGGTTCGGTGAGTCTTTGATTCAATTTGAAGATCCCCATGGCCTCTGTCTGGAATTAATCGAAACCCCGGCAATTAATTCAGATTCAACCCAAAGCGGTAATTCGAAGACAGCTGACAACCGCATTGTGGGGTTTCATTCGGCCACCGCATTGCTGAGATCATTAGAAGAAACCCAACCATTACTGGTGGATCTGATGGGCATGAAGCTCCATGTTAAGGAAGGCAATCGCTGTCGTTTTAAAATGAAAAATGATGACGCTTTCGGACATTTTTATGATGTGGTTGTTGATTCACAGGCAAAAGCCGGGCAGCAGGGGGGTGGAACCGTGCATCATATTGCCTTTCGCACACCGACTGACGATGAGCAAATATACTGGCAAAAATCATTAACGGATAACGGCTTTTCCGTGACGCCGATTCGAGACCGCAAGTATTTCAAATCCATCTACTTTCATGCGCCGGGCGGCGTTCTTTTTGAAATTGCAACCGATCCGCCGGGTTTTACCGTGGATGAGCCTTATGAGCTTTTAGGACATAATCTGAAACTGCCGGATCAATACGAATCCATGCGGAGTGAGATTGAGAGCCGACTTCCCGGATTGAAAGCATCTGGTCGGGGAGAAGCTGACTTTCTCAGAAAAGTTAGTTAGAAATATGGAAACAATGAATTAAAAAAACACTTTCGTTAAGATATATATAGAGGAACTCATAATGGCGAATATACTTTCAAATACCGACGGCGGTTTGATCACCGCCGAGAACTCGGCTGTTATCTTCATTGACCATCAACCCCAGATGACATTTGGCGTCGCCAACATCGAGCGCCAGCAGCTGGTCAACAATGTCGTTATGCTGGCCAAAGGGGCCAGGTTATTTAGTGTGCCGGTAATCCTGACCGCCGTCGAGACCGAATCGTTCAGCGGTTATATCTGGCCGCAGCTCATGGATGTTTTTCCAGGGCAGCAACCCATTGAACGAACCAGTATGAATTCATGGGATGATCCGGCCTTCCGCGAAGCGGTTAAAGCAACCGGGAAGAAAAACATCCTCATCGCCGGGCTATGGACCGAGGTATGTGTGACCTGGCCGGCCCTCAACATGCTCACTGAGGGATACAACATATACGTTGTCGAAGATGCCTGCGGGGCGACATCGCAGCTGGCCCATGATGCGGCCATCCGTCGTTGCGTGCAGGCCGGAGTGGTTCCCATGACAACGATTGCCACGGTGCTGGAATTTCAGCGCGATTGGGCCAACCGGGAGCATTACGACGATGTGCTCAATATTTTCCGCGAACATGGTGGCGCCTATGGTGACGGCATCGACTATGCCTATACAATGGTTCATAAGGCACCACAGGCGGCTCAAAATCCGCATGTCGTTGAAAAATAGGCCATATTAACTGAGGCGTCCGCCGGAGATTGGGTTGCTGCCGTTGTGCAGATGCTTATTGCTCTAACATGCCTTCATAATTATAAAACCTTAAAAAAAACGATTCAGCTTTGAGATAAGGAGGTCAACCGATGAGCAACGATATTAAGTTTGATTATGTGACGCCTGAAGAGCTGTCGGCCTGGATAGAAGAGAAAAAATCCTTCTTCCTGATTCACACGCTGACCGGCATTCATTATCAAAAGGTTCATCTGCCGGGTGCCCAGAACGCGTGTGTTTTTGAAGTCACCTTTCTGGATCAAATGAATTCTATCACAGCAGACAAAAATGCAGAAATCGTTCTTTATGGCTCGAGTGAGCGCTCCATGGATGCCCTGACTGCCGCCGAAAAGCTTAAATTAAACGGCTATCATCGAGTCATGATTTTAAAAGGCGGCATCGAGTCCTGGCGTGCGCTGGGCTATCCTCTGGAGGGCGAATCTGCAGATATTGTCCCGGATCCCGAGGTCCGGCTGTTACTCCCCGAAGGTCAATATCAAATCGATTCGGATCAAAGTATCATTGAGTGGTTCGGACGAAATCCCAATACCAAACATTTTGGGACCGTCCGTATCTCCAGGGGACAGATTCAAATCGAAAAGGGCAATATGACGGGTACTGTTGAAATTGATATGGATTCGATCGAAAACATCAACCTGGCAGGTGATGAGCTCCAACCGGTGCTGGTATCGCACTTAAAATCGGATGACTTCTTTCTGGTAAAGGCATTTCCCACAGCAACATTTACGATCAACAGTGGCGCACTGGCCGAGGAACCGCATCTAAGCTCACCGAATTATGAAGTCAACGGAACATTGAATCTCAGAGGCGTAAAAGCAGATCTTTCTTTTGCAACCACAATTGCCAGTGCCGACGACGGTGGGCTAATTGCCGAAGCACATTTCGACATCGACCGGACCCGCTGGAATGTGATCTACGGATCAACCCGATTTTTTGAAAATCTTGGCATGCACCTCGTCTTTGATCTCATCAGTTTCCAGATGAAAATCGTTGCCAGGGAATAAAACCCTCGGGCTTTGATGGTCGTACGGCATCCAAAGATATTGTTGCTTAGCGGTTTCGGCTACTGACCGCAAGCCAGAAATTTGTATCCTGGGTCCCGGTTTATTTAAATCGCATTTAAAAATCTAAGTTGATTAACAAAAAATGGTGATTATCATTTTATATTTCCTAAATGAATCTCGGGGAAGGATAACCAGATCAACCCCTTATCGTGAACATTATTATACGCGCTGTCACTGAAAGATTCTTAACTAAATGAATAAAACGAATTTAAAATACTTTAAGCGCCGTCTTTCGGCTCAGCTTCAAGATTTATCGTCCGGATCTGATTGTAACCTTCAAGGCCTTGAAGCGCCGGACGAAAATCGGGCGGACCCGATCGATCAAGCCGCCCATGTTACCGAGCGCAATTTTTCCCATCATCTCTGCGATCGGAGCAATGCGGGTATCAGAGAAATCGAGCGAGCACTGCAGGATATCGAAGATGGCCTCTATGGAATTTGCGATCTATGTGAGGAGAATATCCCGATAAAGCGCTTAAAAGCGAACCCGATGGCGCGTTATTGTATCGAATGTCAAACAAAGATGGAAAATCAACAGCGAGTCGAAGGCGAATAGGCTTCGAAAGGTAGAATAAATCAATGATAACGAAATCCTTAAAAATTCATAAATCGGTCACAATGAGCATGTCTAAAACGATTCCGGCTTTGATACTGCTCTTTGCGTTAACAGGTTGTACAACCGGTCCTCCGATTCATACGGTTGAATCCGTGGATATAGAGCGTTTCATGGGAGATTGGTACGTCATCGCCAATATTCCCCACGATATTGAGAAGGGCGCTCATAACGCGATTGAATCTTACCGTCTGGCTGAAGATGGAACTGTTGAAACCACCTTTACGTTCAACAAGGGCGGTTTTGATGGACCTCTTAAGACCTATAAACCACGTGGATTTATTCAGGATAAGGAATCAAATGCCGTCTGGGGCATGCAGTTTTTTTGGCCGATTAAGGCCGAGTACCGCATCATTTATCTTACCGAAGATTATTCCCAAACCGTCATCGGCCGCACCAAAAGGGACTATGTCTGGATTATGGCCCGAAAACCCTATATTCCGGAGAATGATTACAACCGGATTTTAGATTTTCTTCAAGCGCAAGGATACGACATCAGTAAGGTCCAAAAAGTCCCGCAGCAGGTAAAATAGTACCATTTTGGCTTACTGCTAAACACCATTCACTTACAAAAATAGGTTTTGACGCCAGGCGCTATTCATTTGAATTATCAGTTATTGCGCTGCGCACACAGAATATGTTTTAGATGAAGGACAGCAGGATGAACAGAAAAAACCATCAAACCGTAAAAGCAATCCTGGTTTTGATTGCGATGCTTTTCGTCCCACCCCAGATCGAGGCTGCAGAAATTGAAGGGGTTGTTTTTGAAGATCGGTATACAAAAGCGGAAACCTCTTTAAAGTTGAGAGGCACCGGACTTCTGCGGGCAATGGTGTTTGCAAAAGTATACGTCGGGGCCCTATACCTGCCGGAAGATTGCCCTTCAGAACTGGCCCTTTCAGATGTGCCCAAACGTTTGGAAGTTGAATACTTCAGATCCATCGCCGGCGAGGATTTTGGCGCAGCCACCAACAAAAAAATATCTGAAAATGTGGATCCCCAGACCTTTGAGCGACTGCGACCTCAGATTGAATACCACAACTCACTGTATCAGGATGTAAATGCCGGCGATCGGTATGCGTTAACCTATATACCCGGCAGGGGAACGGAGCTGACACTAAACGGCGAACCCAGGGGCACCGTTGAAGGTGCTGATTTTGCAGCTGCGCTGTTTTCCATCTGGCTGGGATCCAAACCGATCAGCGAATCGATGAAAAAACAACTCTTGGGCTTATAGTGAAAACACGGCATCCCGAACATATCCCATTCCGAAAAAAGATTGCCTATTCAGCCCCAGCCTTTGCTCTGGCCGTCGTCGGGATACCGGTTTACGTCTATATTCCCAAATTCTATACCGATGTTGTCGGCATCAATATCGCTGTCCTGGGCACCATTCTTTTTAGTGTGCGAATATTTGATGCGGTGACCGATCCCGCCATTGGCTATATCTCGGATCGAACGTGGACGCGCTTCGGCCGGCGCCGTCCGTATATTGCGATTGGGTCATTATTTGTCGTTTTGAGCATGTATCTGCTGTTTAATCCGCCGTACGCTAGCGCTTATTTCGAAACATGGTGGTTTGGCATCTTTATCTATGCCCTTTTTTTGTTTTGGACCCTGGTGGTGGTGCCGTTTGAAGCCCTGGGACCTGAAATCACCTTTGATTATCACGAACGCACGTCGCTTTTCGGCATGCGCGACGGGTTTCTCATCGCCGGCACGCTCATGGCCGCCAGTTCTCCGGCGATTGTCCAATGGGCCTTTAATCTAACATCGGATGCTGCCGGCGAGCGCGCCAAATTTTTCTGGATTGCGGTGCTGTATGCACCTATATTGATCGGTTCCTGCTGGTGGTGTGTAATGGCCATCAAAGAAAGACCGTCTGTAAAAGCCTCGAATCCGACCGGCATATGGATGGAGCTTCGTCGTGTGGCCCGTAATCGGCCATTTATCATTTTATTAATTTCATACACCATCGCGGCGATTGGCAGTAATTTGCCGGCAACCCTGATCTTGTACTATGTTGAATATGTCTTACAGTCAAAACTGGCCGATGCCTTTTTATTGCTATATTTTATAACCGGTATCGTTTTTTTGCCCGGGTGGATCATGCTTTCGCGTCGTATCGGCAAAAAGGCGGCCTGGCTGACGTCCATGGCTATCAATACGGGTGCTTTCATCGGTGTCTTTTTTTTGGGCCCCGGTGATACGCATATATACGGAATCCTGGTTTTTTTATCCGGAATCGGCTTTGGTGCCACCCTGGCGTTACCATCTGCCATCCAGGCCGATGTCATTGATTACGATGAGTTGCTTACCGGTAAGAGACGCGAGGGGCAATATATCGGCCTCTGGTCCATTGCCAAGAAATTTGCAGCTGCTGTCGGTGTGGGCGCGGGGCTGTCCATCCTTGGCTTGGCAGGCTATACGCCGAATGTTGCGCAAACCGAACAGGTGCAGCTCACCCTGCGAACGCTGTACGCGCTGGTGCCTTCGGTCTGCAATATCATTGCCTTTGTCATTGTTCTGGCTTATCCGATCAGCAGCCGTGTGCATGAACACATACGCAGTGCCATTGCCGAGCGGAAGGCCGGCAATCCGGTAACAGATCCACTAAAGCCTGACCGTATTATCGCATAGAAAAGAACGGGTCTCTCGGAGAGATCAGCATGGAAAATTTAATAACGATCTTGGGTTTGAATTTGGTCGCCGTGACAATCATGATGATCTGTGGCTGGCTGTTTAGTCTGATCTATAAAAATGTCAGCCTGGTCGACAGCCTCTGGGGGCTTGGATTTGTTCTGATTGTCTGGATTACCTTTGGCCTTGCGGAAGGTTACATCGGCCGAAAAATTTTGATTGTGGCGCTCACCACCGTCTGGGGGCTACGATTAAGTGTCCATTTATCCTGGCGCAACTGGGGCAAAGGCGAAGATCCCCGTTATGGCGGATGGCGCCAGGCCAGCGGCGACCGCTTCTGGATTATCAGTCTGTTTAAGGTCTTTCTACTTCAGGCCCTGTTTTTGTGGGTGATCGCACTGGTGATCCAGTACGCGCAGGTATCACTCAAACCGGCGTATTTGACCTGGCTCGATTTTCTGGGAGTTTTCCTGTGGATGATCGGGTTTATTTTTGAATCCGTCAGTGACTGGCAGCTGGCACGATTTAAGGCCGATCCCGGCAACAAAGGCAGGGTAATGGACCGCGGACTGTGGGCCTACTCCCGCCATCCCAATTACTTTGGTGAATGTTTGATCTGGTGGGGAATTTTTCTGATTGCGTTATCGACCCCTAACAGCTGGTGGACGGTGATAAGCCCGCTGGTTATCACCGTTGTTTTACTCAAAATGACGGGCATCCCTTTGACGGAAAATACCATTGTCAATACCCGGCCGGGGTATCGTCAGTATATTAAGCGCACACCGGCGTTTTTCCCCTGGTTTCCCAAAAATGATAAACGATAAATATATGACTGATTTACCCGAAGGTCTGTACAAGAGCAGGTGAGATTGAACTCATTATATGCGGACGGTTGGACGATCGACTAAGCCGTCTGATATTTCGCGGGCCAAATCCAATATCTATCGTGATTCAGCGTGCCGGCTGCGGAATGCAGTCATCGAGCCGACCACCGGCTTCAAAACGCTGTATAACAGCAGGATAAGCAACGGGCTGACGATCGACCATGTTAAAATTGCATAAAGCGTCAAATCCCAGAAGCTGATAAAGCTGCCCCAAAAATCATTCTGAATCACTTCGATTATACTTCCACTGCTCAGATGCGAGCCCTGTCGGCTGAACAACCAGCTGCCAGCACCATAAAAAGGTGCCAGCAGTATGATCTGTAAAGGGTAAACCATCAAGTTAACAGCCTGGATGGCAGGCATATTCAACCGCAAAGCAAAAGCTGCAAATGTGCACAATATGGTGGTCATGCCTAAAACGGGAAAAATACCCAATCCAACCCCCAATGCGATGCTCAAGGCTATTTTTCTCAGACTTATACCCTCTTTGAGCATTGATTTTACCAATTTGAACATTTTTGTTTTCATCCGAGCGATCTCATAAGACGCTTATCAAAATTCTGGTCTTTCAATGCGGATTGAATACGCATAAACTCACCAATATTATCCATCGTCATCAACCCGACCAGCCGGCCATGTCGAGTTACTGGTAAGGTATGACAGT
>JASFIU010000183.1:0-8423 GCA_050122495.1 Desulfobacterales bacterium
CGTGATATAATGCCAATTCCTAGCACCAAGTGGTACACGGAAATTAATCCAATAAAAGTCCATATGATCAATGCATATTTTGCTTCATATAATCCTGCAATTAGAACCAAAAAACCTAATAATCCAATAACAATGAAAAAATATCCAAAATTTTTTATAGGCTTGTAATTTTCTTGATTTACAATTTTCACAATAACAAGTCTTCTACTGCAAGGGGCCGTGCAGGCCATTTGTATAGCCTTGTTCATGAATAACCCAGCCAAATCCTTTTCCTCCAAGGCTAAAAGTTATTCCTGTTAACTCCCCGCTACATGGATCTTCACTAAAAGTTGTAGAAAATGGCCCTATAACATAACTAACATAACGCATCTTGCCAGGAAAAAATTTTTCTGCCTCAGTTAAATAAATCGTAAGATTTGCGCCTAGTCCTAGAGAAGCAGCAGGTGTCTTCCCTGTGTCAATAGCATGTTGCTGGTAAGTGAATCCTCCAAATTCAGCATACCAATTCTTAGCTCCGAAATATACTCCTGTTCCAGCGCTACCACCTTCCCCAGAACTTCCTCCCCACCCAGTTGAGTAATCGCCTCCAAAATCTAAGGCGATACCTGCCAGTCCCTCAGAATCAATCAGATTAATTGGATCATTTAAAACATACCCATAAAGATCCGTATCGCCACCGGCAAATAATATGGGGTCTTTGGCGGTCCAGCGGCCCACATCCGGATCATAATCCCGGTATCCGAATCTTAACAGCCCCGTATCTCGATCATACAGCCCGCCCGCAAAACCGATGGGGATCATGAGATCTTCATTTGTTTCAGCGATGATGTTGCCAAAGGAATCATAGTCAATTCTTTTTATCACATTGCCCCCGGAATCTGCAACAACTCTGAGTGATCCCACCTGGTCATAGGCCAGATAATATGTTACGCCTCCTGTGGTTACCGCCACTGGAACCCGATCATCCGCATACTCAAAGCGCATCAAAATATTATCAGATCCATCATATACTGCTAGCAGCCTAGTCAGGCCCTGCCAGAAGTATTTTTCAGTAGTAACACCATCGACCCTTTTGGCAATCCGGCGACCCAGGGGATCGTGTACATATTCAATTGTTCTTTCATCGGGCAAATTGACACTAAGCAGTTCACCACGTAAGGAATATACATAATTTGTTATATTCGTTCCATTAGTTTTATTCATTAAAAATCCGTTATCATTGTATTCATACTCAATATCACCAGTGGTCAGTAGGTGATCTTCTTCGGAATAGGTAAAATCTCGACCGCCAATCTCCCGCGAGGCATTCATTTCATAATTGCGGGTACCGTTGGGATCATAACGATATTCCTCTACTAAAAGACCGTCTTTGGTGACCGTGAGCAGCCGCCCCACATGATCGTAAGTGTAACTGTATTCAGAGGTAACGCCTTCGGCAAATTCAGTCTTTTGAGTGATGCGGCCGTTGTTGTCACGGGTAAGATTCCATGAGGCCACCTTTTGGCTGTTTACTATCGTACCCTGCTCTTCCACTTCGCCATAACCGTTGAATGAGCGGGTCAGATTAAAAGTGCCTCCCACAACCGATTCGGGCAGACCGTTTTCAACATTGCGGGATATGGCAAAATCGCCGGCGGCAGTTAAAAGACCGTCATTGTCATAGCTGTAATTTTCGGTTTGGCCGGCATATGTAAAGGTGGAAACATCAAAGTCATTGTTGTAAGTGTATTCTAGTGATTGATTCAATGTACCGCCTAAATTCTCTATGGTGACCAGTTTGCCGTCATAACTGTAAGTGATAGATTCCGCGCCTTTGGTGATTGACTCGATCTTGGTACTGCACAAATAAGTATAGTCGATGTTTCCCCCGGGGGTTTGCGTCTGGACTAACCGGCCATTTTCATAGGTGTTGCTGATCTGTTGGCCGGTGGGGAAATTGGTCTGAATCAAACGCCGGTCTTTGTCATACACATAGCTGTAGCTTCCGCTCTTTGGCGTTGTGTATGAACTATTTAGGTTGACCCTGTTATAGCCAAAGGTGTGCTCTGTGCCGGCCGGATTGATCAATACGGTCATATTGCCATTTTCATCATAGCTAAAGTCAACAAAGTTCCCGTCGGGTCGATTGACGCCGGTCATGCGCCCGATTGGATCATATTCGTAGGATGTTGTCTGGCCTTCAGAATCGGAAACGGATTCGAGAAATCCGTCAGTCGTATAGGTAAAAGCAGATTGTCTGGTACCCGTGCTGACGGAAGTCAATCTTCCTCTTGTATCATAGATGTAATTTGTCGGGTGCAAATCCGTAACGCTGACACTTTCCACCTGTAAGGTCGCCGGATCGTATCTTGAGGTTATGGTTCTACCCTCGGGGGATGTAACCGTCTTTTGCGCCGCGAGCGTGTCGTTATCAATACCTGTGGCTTTGCCGTTAACGCTAACCGTCTCAACGATCAGGTCGGCAATATCATCATCGTCGGTATCCGTGTAGGTCTTATCAATCGTCGTTATTCTTGTTAATCCTGCTTGCGTGCTTTCTGTCATCTGTTTTGCGTATTTGTACTTATATTCTGAATCAAGATCGTAGATGTATTCCAGATCGGTGCCGCAGGGGAGGGAATGATTTTCGATCAATCCATCGTCAGATTGCTCAAAATAGGTGAGCGCCCCTGTAGGATCAGTAATTGTAGAGGTATATCTTCCGGTTGAATCCGTATGGTCAAGGAAAGAAGTGAGATCGCCTTCCGCCGACAGGACTTCAGTCAAGATTTCACTGTTAATATCGATTGCTCGAGTATAGGTCCAATGACCGCCTTCCTGATCCAAGACGGCTTTTAATCTACCTTTGTCATCAAAAATATGTTCAAACCGATTTCCAGCCGGTTCAGTTTCTGCCAGCATCAGTCCGTCTGAAGCATACTCAAAATCATAGAAACTGCCATCGGCATATGTTAAACGGTTGAGGTGATTGTTCGTGTCGATTGACAGCTCGGTCCGGATCCCATCCGGTGAAATAATGGCCGTGGCCACATTAGTCGCTGCATCGCGTTCGATGCGGGTGGTGTTTCCAAACTGATCGGTAAGGGCCACTAAATTGTTTTCTCCATCATACCCGAACGCATGCAATGAAACACCTGTATTCAAATCAGTTGTCTTCATATGCCGTCCGTCGCTGGCCATAATATAAGCCAGACCACTTTCTTCGGTGTAGGAAAATGCGTATTCGGAAGTTGCTTCTTCTATTCCAGCAGTTGCTGCACTCACCTTTCGGACACGTCCGTTAAACATATCGGCAATAAAAATATTTCCAGCAGGATCTATGAGTACATCAGTCGGGCTATTAAGCTGAGCCAGGGTTGCAAAAATACCATCCCCTGAGTACCCGCCGCTATTGTTGTTTAAACCTGCCACAGTCGTTATGACACCATGGTTATCGACTTTACGAACGCTGTTATTCCAGGACTCTACAATATAAAGATTGCCCGCAGAATCCATGGTTATCTCTTCTACTCCGTAGAGGTGGGCCTCGGTTGCAGGACCGCCGTCTCCTATCGTCCCCCAGGCTCCGCCACCGGCAACAGTTGAGATAATACCACTGGGATCTACTTTCCGAACCCCCCGGTATCTCTCGGCGATGTACAAATTACCCTCATCATCCAAATAAACGTCAGTAGGGTCATTCACTTGAGCCTGGATGGCAGGTCCGCCATCACCTTCGGAACCACTGGTCCCATTGCCGGCAACTACTGTCAAGATTCCGGCGCTATCCATTTTCAAAACCTTATGGGTGCTGACAGCCGCATAAATATTACCCTGATTGTCGATATGCATTCCTCTAAAAACAATCCCGCTAAATGAATAATCATCAGGCCCGCACTCACCGACAACTGTGGTATTCTCTCCTTCGGGCGTCACTTTCTTAATACAGCCGCCATTAGGGCCACCATACCAATTAAGATATGCGCTATAATATATATTGCCTTGTGTATCAGCTGCCATATACCCATTGTAACCATAGAACCCGAAGACACCTGCAAATGTTGTTACGATGCCTTCAGGGTTCACTTTAAGAATGTAAGACCGCCAGTTCTGATATCCCGGTAGATGGGAGCTAAAAATGTAAAGATTGCCTTCCATATCCATAGCCAGAGAGCTGGGATTCGGAATTTTTGCTGATGTTGCTGCCCCTCCCATCCCTTCAAAGTATTTGGATCCGCTGCCATCACCGGCGTAGGTCTCTATAATAGCGGCATGATTCCTACTGATGGTGCCGTCACCCTTGAGAAGTATGTTCTGACTCAAAAGACTAGTCTGATGATGGGCGGATAATGTCCAGCCTTCGGCAAGGCTGCCTTTTCCTATAATAATGGGCATTTTACTGTCATTCCAGATTGTCACTTCTTGTCTGGTAGGGACAGTTAAAGAATCAATTCCTGCTTGGCCAAATGCCCTGCCCTCCGTATTTGGGCTAAAATATACACCATAGTATACAAAACCGATGCGGACATGGGCGACTACTGAATCTTTGACAGGCCTACCCAGATAATCAAACCCATCCCACTCTATTTCGGCGATCTGATTGGGTTCGGGCGGCAGGTCGACCTCATATTTTTTGCCGGCCACATCAGCTCGAACAATAATTTTAATCAAACTCTCAGGCACAGCCTCCCCACTTACCGGCACACTAATCACACCCGGCTTATAGCCGGTTACGCGGCTACTGGTGTAATGCAGGGCCATATCTGTGCCTGGAATTGGAATGTCTTCATGGAAAACACGGCTGCGCTGCTCGACAAATGAGGAGACGCATTGGATATCGCCACGCGACTGCCCTGCGGTTGTACCGAATAAGCTTGAATTCTGTTGGTCAACAACAGTTGTTCCTTCTGCATTTGATGCAATCGCATCTGCCGGCGGACCGAAGGGCCAATTGCAGTCAAAGGGGGTGAAGTGATTCATCTGAATCCGCCAGAAGGTGGTTCCGGGAGCGTAGCGCTTGCTGTCGCCGAGTCCTTTTACTTCGCTAACAAACGAGCCATCAACGTCTAAATCATCCGGTTGCCCATCACCACCGGCATCAAGAGCATCCACGACGCCATCGCTGTCGGTATCTAAAAGTTCAACAACAATGCCGTTTTCGGAGGGCACCCAAACACCCTTATCCCGATCGTAATATCCTACCGGCACGATGGATCCGACTGGAAAGCCCAGAAAATTATCGATAAAGGTCGTTACCGGCTTTTCGAAGCGCACCCGCTGGACACCGTCTACACTGAGTTCCGCACAATAGGTAAAGGCTGAGTTGGGAGGCAGCTTGGCAGGCATGGCTTCCGGGGTTGGATATTCGGTGGCCCGGGTAGTGATAGTGGTCAATTCCTGGACATCGTTGCCATGCTCGTCCACCAGATAGGCTTTGTTGTCGCCGCTGATCACCATTGTTACAGCTCGCGTCCCGGATTCATCGATGACATCTTCGCTTTTGTGGGTTACTACAGTACCCGCATTATCGTCAAAAGTCAGGGTAGTTGCAATCGGATCTTCGGTGATCATGACAACGGTTTCGGCGATGGCATTGTCGTTCCAGGGCACGTACACTTTTCGCTGGGCGGGAATCAGCCCCTGTTTTTGGTAGACAACTGTCAGGGTTCCGCCACCTTCAACAGGAATCGAAAACCGGCCCTGATCATCGGTGCTGACACTGCCGTATTCCGTATGGCTGTGAACGGTGATCGTAACCCCCGGTAGGGGAACTTGATTGATATCGTTCACCAAACCTGTAATCAGCGAAAACCGTTCGGGATCATATTGATCGACAGTCGCATCCCCCGGCACGAGGTCTTCATACTGCTCGCCATAGGTGCCTTTGGGCTGAGGTTCGGGGATGGCGGTCACTTGAACGGTAACCTTTGCATTTTCCGAGCCTGCCAGTCCTGTGACCGTTAAAGTGTAGGTGGTGGTATGCTCGGGGGAAACATTGGTTGTTCCTTCAGTCGAAACAGTACCGATGTCATTGTCAATATGGGCACTTTCCCCGCGCAATGAACTCCAATTCAAGGTGCTGGATTCTCCCTGAGCGATGGTTGACGGCGAGGCGTTGAAATTGACAAGGGGCGGCTGGTTTACCGAACCAAGAGAAATGGTCAGGTTAACTGATGAGTCTTCGACAACAGATGTGCCTTCAGCCGGGTTCTGGTTAATGACATGACCTTCCGGTACGGTTTCATTGTGCTCCATGGTGATAGTGCCAACCTTCAGATCGGCATCTACGATTGCAGCTTCTGCAGCGGGTTGAGCCATGTGGACCACATTCGGCACGTCGACCACCCGTGGATTGGCGGTGATCACCACTTGATCGGGTGAGCTGTTAAACTCCCCATCGCTGACGATGAGTCGGATTTCATAAGTGCCTGAGATGTCCGGCGTAAATGTCGTAGTCATAGCTGAAGGATCGGAAAGTGCGGCTGAACTTCCCGCCGGAGTGCTGATAAAGGACCAGGTAAAATTCAATATATCTTCATCTACATCCCCCGAACCGCCGCCATCCAGGGTTACCGTATCACCGACAAACACAGTTTGATCTAACCCGGCCCGGGCCACCGGAGCATCATTGATCTCATTGATTTTCAGGTTGACAGTGGCCGCATCACTGTTGATCTGGCCATCATGGGCTTTAAAGGAAAAAGAATCGTTTCCGTTGTAATTTTTATGAGGGGTATATGTCAGGTTGGGTGCGTCGCCGGAAAGATCCCCATGCGATGGACCCATGTCGATCGAAAAGGTAAGCGAATCCCCATCCGCATCGCTGGCGCCCAGGGTAATGGCAATCGGTTGATCCTCGGTTAAATCGACGCTCTGTGCATTGGCTACAGGAGGATCGTTTGTGGAGATAACCGTAATGCGAACTGTTGCAGAAGCCGTGCCTTCATTTCCATCAGAAATGGTGTAGGTAAAACTGTCTTCACCCGAAAAATTCAAATTGGGGGTGTACGCAAAGCTATCGTCCGCCTGCTGCTCCAGTGTGCCGTTGGCTGGTGGAGTAAAATCAGTAATTGTTAGCGGATCGTTGTCAGCGTCAGTATCGTTGGCCAGCAGATTGTCTATGGCGACCGGGGTGTCTTCGTAGGTTGTTGCAGGGTCGTCGTTGGCTTGCGGGGAATCGTTGATGGGCTTAACCACAATATTGATCGTGGCTGCCTCAGAGATGGCTGCCCCGTCACTTGCCGTAAAGCTAAATGCGTCTGGGCCGTTGTAATTTGTATTGGGGTTGTAAATCAGCGCTGGCGGAGTTCCGCTCAAGGTGCCTTTGCCCGGCTGGATGGTCACCGCATAGGTTAAGCTGTCGCCATCCAAATCGGTGGCGGTTAACGTGATTGCAACAGCCGTGTCCTCATCGCTGCCAACCGTTTGCTGTTCGGCCACTGGTGCGCTGTTTTCGATGGTCACCGTAACCGTGGTCGTAACCGGACCGCTGGTGCCTTCGGCGGTTAAGGTATAAATAGTGGTGTTTGTGGGCGCAACCGAAACAGAACCGTTGGGATCAACTGTACCGACTCCCGGTTCAATTTTGCAGGAATCGGCATAGGCAGTCTGCCAGGTCAAAGTTGCAGATTCGCCGCGTTTAATAGCGGTGGGCGCGGCAGTAAAAGATTTAATTTCGGGTTCTACAGATGGTACTTCGCCCTGCAGGATTTGCATGGAAACAGTAGCACCGGGGGAACCCAATAAAAACACAACCAGCGTGTTGGCAGCCTGCAGCGTGACGTCCTTTTCAAAGATCAACTCGTCGCCAACCAGAAAATCCCGCAAAAACGTAAAGGTGCCGTTGAGCACCATGAATCCGCGCTGGATTTCTTTGTCTGGTTTGTTTTTGCTGATTATGATCCGCGCCTCCCGGGCATCAGCTGCTTCGAAAGAATGCTGGGAAGCGTGCACATACCAGTCGCTGATGGTTAAGACTTTGTCTAATAAGAGCTGCTCGCTAGCATCCGCTGGGTTGGAAAAGGTAAAGATTAAGGAAAAGGTAAAAAGAAAGGCTACAAGGCAACAGCCGCTTTTTAACATGACATTTCCTCCATCCGGGCAGTCTCTCCACCGCTCAAACCAAATGCCGAACCCCCCGGGCGGAGAAACAGGCAGATTTTATACTTTTGCTTGGTGTTGGTTATAAATGGCGGGAATAACGCTGAAATTCTAGCAGAATACAAGGGGATAGTCAATACAAATATATAATATTATCAAATGTTTACATAATTTTACGTTATTTGGCACTATTTTACAGCATTTGACAGTATTTGACAGTTCGGTAAGGAATCTCACCACGGAGAGCACAGAGAACAGAGCGTTAAGATACTATTATATATAGTGAAAATGAGGAGAAATGGGGCAAGGTCGTGGGTTATAGATTATATGGGTTATCAGCGACA
>JASFIU010000184.1:0-8408 GCA_050122495.1 Desulfobacterales bacterium
GCCTTTTTGGAAAACGGTCGACCTGATTGGTTTTATAGGCACGACAAAAAGGATTTAGCGGACAGACGTTACAGGCTGGATTGCGGGGTTTGCAGATTAAAGCGCCTAGTTCCATGAGGGCCTGGTTGAAGGTGCCCGGTTGGCGCGAATCCAGGAGTTTGGCGGCGGTCTCTTTAAACCGGTTTAAAGCGCCGGCCTGATTCACCGGCGCCTGAATCTTATACAAACGGGCCAATACCCGCTTGACATTACCGTCGACCACTGCAAACGGTTGATCGAAGGCCATGCTCAATACGGCAGCAGCGATATAATCGCCAACACCGGGCAGGTTGTGAAAAGCCTCCCATGTTTTTGGAATCCGGCCGCCATGATCCCGCACCACCGCTTTGGCGGCGCGATGCAGGTTTCGAGCCCGGGCATAATATCCCATGCCTTCCCAGGCTTTAAGGATGGCCTGCAAATCAGCGCCGGCCAACTGCTTGATATTTGGAAATGTTTTTAAAAATTGGCGGTAATAATTTACCACCGTGTTTACCTGGGTCTGTTGCAGCATCACCTCTGAAACCCAGATGCGATAGGCATTCTTTGACCGGCGCCACGGTAAATCGCGATGATTGGTGCGATACCACGCAATCAACTGTTTTCTCAATAATTCGATGTCGATGGGTTTCATGCAAGCACAAATCGCCGGCTTCGGATTTTTACATAGTTGCTGTAGTGTTCTACTTTTTACCGAGTATGCGCTCCACCATGGTCTGGGCATCCGAAGTGGGCTCTTTGCAGGCAAATCCTTTGCACACATGGGCGGTGGCTTTGCCTTTAACGATTTGCAGACCATCGGTGTAGCCGGCAAATTTAGCCAGACGCTCGGCATTCTGGTCCGATTTGACCAGCGTCACCTTGTTGGGCGTAAAATTAAGGTTCAACGCAGACAGCAGTTTGCGGGCGTCGCTCTTATCAGGTTCGCCCGAGATTACCACCTCCTGGCCCGGACGAATGGCAAAATCGATACCCAGCAGAAAATAAGTAAAGGCCGTCGGTTGGGACTTTATCGTGCCGGCAAAGGCGCGTATCTGCTCGCGGGCTTTAGTATCCCATTTGGGATCACCCGTCAACCGGGCCAGCCAAAGCAGATTTAACAATGCCACTGAATTGGCCGAAGGAATGGCGCCATCATACAGTTCCTTGGGCCGTACCGGAAGCTCTGCGCTTTCATTGGCAGTTGAGAAAAAACCGCCGCCGGCTTCATCCCAAAAATCGTGCAGCATTGTTTTTTGCAGGGCGGCCGCTTCTTCGGCGTAGGTTAAATCAAAGGTTGCCTGGTATAAGTTCAGCAAACCGAAAATCAAAAAAGCATAATCGGCAGCCTGGGCCTCAATAGCCAGCTCCCCGTCCCTGAAGCGATGAAACAGCCTGCCGTGACGATCCCGCATTTTTGTCAGCATGAATTCGGCGGAATTTTGTGCGGCCCGGGCGTATTCGGGCTTATTCAGAATCCGGGCAGCCAGAGACAAGGAAGCAATCATCAGACCGTTCCAGTCGGTCAGAATCTTATCGTCTTTTAGGGGGTGAATCCGAGCCTCGCGGGAGTGAAACAATTTCTGGCGAATATCTGCCCACTGTTTTTCCATCTCCGCTTCGGTCAGATTCAACTCCGCCGCCCATTGACCCAGAGGCTTTTCCAGATGAGGGATGTTGGCCCCGGTTTTTTGACCGCTGGCTTCGTCGGAAAAATTGCCGTCCGGTTTCAGATTCAATATTTTTTCCCATACTGCCGATTGATCCGCCCCCAGCACCTTTCTGAATTCGTCAAGACGCCATACGTAAAATTTACCTTCTTCGCCTTCACTGTCGGCATCTTCGGCCGAGAAAAATGCGCCTTCCGGAGATGTCATATCTCTTAAGACGTAGGTAAAGATCTCATCTGCTGTCTGAGCATAAAAATCATCTTTAGTGATCTGGTAAGCTTCTAAACAGGCCTGGGCGATGAGGGCCTGGTCGTATAGCATTTTTTCAAAATGCGGCAGCAGCCATTGTGAGTCCGTTGAATAGCGGTGAAAACCGTAGCCGACGTGGTCCCAGATACCGCCCAGCCGCATGGCCTGCAAGGTCTTTTCGACCATTTTCAGCGCTTTGGGTTCCGCGGTGCGGTCATAACAGCGCAGTAAAAAAAGCAGGCGATGGGGCGTCGGAAACTTGGGGGCGCCTTCGAACCCGCCGAATTGGGAATCATAGCCCTGCCAGATGAGTTCAAAGGCATGATCGAGTAAGGATTCGCCGGGCTCATTGGCTGCGGCGAAGGTAAACGCGCGATCTAACGTGGCCGCAATACTCGCTGCTGAGGAATGCACTTTTTCGGTTTGAGACGCCCAGAGGTTGTGTACCTGCTGACAAAGCTCGATAAGGCCGGCGCGTCCAAAGCGGTTGCGCTTGGGAAGGTAAGTGGCGGCAAAGAAAGGTTGCTTATCGGGCGTCAGGAACAGGTTCAGGGGCCAGCCGCCGCTTCCGGTTAGCATCTGGCAGGCGGCCATGTACACCGCATCGATATCCGGCCGTTCCTCCCGGTCCACTTTGATACAAATAAACGTGTCGTTTAGAACCTGGGCGACCTCTTCGTCTTCAAACGATTCCTTTTCCATGACATGACACCAGTGGCAGGTCGCATAACCAATGGAAATAAGAACCGGCTTGTTTTGTGTTTTCGCCAGCGCAAACGTCTCTTCGGACCAGGCATGCCAGTCGACCGGGTTATGGGCATGCTGCAGAAGATAGGGGCTTTTTTCATTTATTAAGCGGTTGGGAGCCATCGTCTTCTCCTATGGGTGATATATGGCTACTAATCTAAAGCGGCTATATTCTCTGAATATCGAATATCGATTAAGGAATTTCGAATTTCGAAGTTTGCTCGCAGATCCACTCTATTTTCTGTGAGAAATATAAGTTGTGCCAAAAAAGATAGGTACTCGAATAGCCATCTGCAATGAAAAAATTTGTTGAATGTAGCCGATTTATCGGTTTTGAAGGTGGTGATAGGGCGGGTAGGTTGTCAGTCGCGGGTCTTCGATCGGTTTTCCGACTGTAAAATGATAGAGACTTTGATAGTGATTGTCACTAAAACCCATTATTTCGTGGACGGCGTCATCAAAAAAACAGCCGATCCCCGTGCCTCTGGCGCCGTGAGCTTCCGCTTCCAGATACAGCACCTGCCCGATCATTCCGGTCTCCCAGAATAAATGGCGATACAGATAGGGGTGGGCTGCAACGATTTCTTTGAATTTTGCAATCATCCCCACAGAAAAGGCGCTGAAACCGGCGATCTCCTGGTGGCAGCTGACCATCATGGCCTGCTGCCTGAAATCTCCCCCGCAAAGAAAATACAGCAGGCTTTTGGGTTCGACGGGCTCCCATTTAAAATCGGACCGAGATAAACGCTTGAGATCATCTAAATCCTCTTGCGTGCGCAAAAAGAAATATAGCCCCGGAGTCAGCCCGACGACGTTATGAACAAAAATGAGCAAATGGGTAAAAGGCCCTGCCAGTTCGGCGTCAAACGGTGCGCAATCCATGCGCGGCAGGGTTTTATCCAGCATGCTTAAAAACTGGTTTTTGGTAATCGATCCTTCGGGATCGAAAGATGTCGCGCTCCTGCGGTTTCGGATGATATCCGGCGCAGATAATGAACTGGTCTCATTAGCAGACCACGGCTGCCTTCCCAGGTCCCGGGACAATTCTTCAGTGGGGGGCTTTTTCGTCAGGTCGGCCGTTGAGTAGATAATTTCCCAGTTTATGGGCGTTTGACTTAATCCTTCGGGCTCGCCAATAAACTCCAGCCCGGCAAATTGCGAAACAACGTCTTCCGGCAAGTTGCGGGGGATTGGATCTGATTTATGCGGGTGTACAAAACATAAGAAATCGGGGTGTTCCGCTTCCAGTTTTCGAAAACGGATTTGATCAAAACCCAGAACCGTATCGATCTCTTCGTCGGACAGGCAGCCTAAATAGGTTACCTTCCAGCCGCACAGATTGGCTGCAAAACTCACACAGGCCAGCGCATGGCCGGCATCATGGTTGCAATAACGGAATGCGCGCTCACCGTATTTCCAGGATTCGCGCCAGAATATGCTGCTGATGCCGATTAAAAAGCCCTCTGTTCCAAAATGCGCTGAAATGCGTTGCCACAGGCTTGTCGGGATGTCGGCGCGTTTCTCCAGCAGGTGGCCCAGGGCATTATAGTGGTAGACACCGCTGTTCATCGGTTTCATGGCGGGCAGGATCAGATGCGCTTCTGTGGGATGAAGGTTTCCACTCGAAGGGTTCACTCTTAACGACCAGCGGCTGCCGGCCACCGCTTTCCAGGCCGATAATCCCAGAGACAATTCAAGAAAGCCGGCGATGGTTTCGATCGTAAAGGGCTGTTGCGGATTGTTTTTTCTTTCGTATAGATCCAGATAAGCGGCAGACGGATCCTGTTCGAGCAGTTTCAGGTGGTGAACCGGCGGCCCACTGTAAGTTCGAAATGGGTTCGGCTGATTTTTCCAATCCATGTAGCCCGGCGATTTGGCATAGCGGTCGTAATGATGTTTAGTGGCTTCGTGGTAGTTTATGATTTCATTAAACTTTTCGGATGTCATCGTACTCAGACAGAATTTATCATACAAAAAGGGCGACCCCATCCGGGTGTCGCCCTTTTGTTTTAGCGTATAAATTTTTATTAGCCACAGTCACCTGTCGTGCTGCAGCTTCCGCATGCGGAATTGGCAGGGCCGAAATCGATGTTTGAATCAATTTTAAACCCGTACCCCAGAAAATCGACCTTTACGGGTTGTGCTTTCTCATAAAATTCTTTTTCCATGATAAATTGGAAGCCGTTTACATCGAATACATTATCGTTGTCTTTGGGCTCATCCAGAGCCATGGCCAATGAAGGGCCGCCTCAACCGCCCGCATTCAAAAAGATCCGAATCGGTGTGACCTCTTTGCCGTTAAAGTATTCCTGAATCTGTTTGGTCGCTTCTTCCGTTACTTCCACCATAATATTTTAATCCTCCTTGGGTGTTTTCAGCTCAGTTCGGGTATTCTGGTCTGATTTGTTAGTAAATTCCCTTAAATTCTAACTATGGCATGGCCATTTGTCAAATTTTAATTCAATTTACCCAAAGTCGGACAAGCTTTAATAAAAAAAGAAATGAATCACGAAAGCACGAAAGTACGAAAACGCGAAAAGATAATAAAAAAATTCGTGCCCACGCGGCGCACACGCCGCGCAAGCGCGTGCGCTGCGGGAGCGCCTGCGCTGCGCGTTTTAAATTTCGTGGTGGAAACTACCTTTAATCTAATTCAAATAAATCAAAATGATTGCCCTAAGATATTGATTTTAAATAGGTTTCATAGACCGCATAATCTTGTGGTGAAAATTGGATAAAAATAATCTTTTTGAGGGACGCATGGGCCTTTAAAAATGCATAGCTGGTATCCACCGCGATTTTACAGGCATCTTCGATCGGATACCCGTACACACCGCAGCTTATGGCCGGAAAGGCGATTGTGGCAAGATTATTTTCAACGGCCAGCTTTAAGCTGTTTAAATAACAGCTGGTCAGCAGTTGGCTATCCCGGGGTTTTCCGCTGTATACCGGCCCGACGGTATGAATAACGTGGCGGGCAGCAAGATTGTATCCCCCGGTAATCCTGGCCTCACCCGTGGGGCAACCGCCGATGGTGCGACACTCCTCGAGTAATTTCGGGCCGGCAGCTCGATGGATCGCACCGTCCACGCCCCCCCCGCCCAACAGTTTTGTATTGGCCGCATTGACTATCGCATCCACATCCAGCTGGGTAATGTCGCCCTGCTGAATTTCTATTTTTTCTAATATTGCCTTATCCATATTGTCCCCCGTCCTAATTATCTTCTATTTTGGGAATTGTGATGACGTCAATTCAACAGAGACGATCAGGTAATTTAAATCCGAAATTCGAAGTCCGAAATCCGAAACAAATCCGAATATCAAATGACAGAAATTCAAAACGTTTTGAACATTTAGATTTCGTATTTAGAATTTGTTTCGAATTTCGAGTTTCGTGATTCGGATTTTATTAGGCGTATTTTCTTGAACAATTTTTATAAATCATACAATTTTTCATCCCGACTAGGTGCCGGCCTTCGGGCTTTTTTTGCGCCTTCCTTTTTATCCGGCAGAAGAAAAGGCTCCTCCTCCTCCAACAAATCTCCCATTTCGGCTTCGATGGCATCCGGATCTTCGCCGGCCTCCATTCGCTTTAAAGCCTCACTCATACCGGGACCCAGTTCGAGGCCGGTCATGTCTGAAAGCTTGCGCATGAGATTTGCCGCCTGCCGGGGGTCATCTTCGTTGATTTTATCCGCTTCGCCGGCCAGCATGTGCATGGCTTTTTCCATTTTGTTCTCATCAAACGGCAGGTCATCCGCATCACCGTCCTCGGTGGCCTTGCCGGTAAACGCAAAAGCCGACATCTGTCTGGAAAGTGTTTTTGTCTTACACCTGGGGCATTTGGGTCTTTTAGTGGTGTTTATGGTTTTGGAAAAAAAATTAAAGATGGTATTGCAGTCTTCACAGTAGAATTCATAAATAGGCATGACCGCTCCTTAACAGCGCGATTCTTTATTATATACTATTAAAATAATAGAAGCTGGCGATTTCCTTGTCAACCGCAATAAATGCTCGTTGACTTGCCAACTGGCGTTTGTTATGGCTCCCTGAACTAGATTCTAATATAGGAAAGGAAAGGGATTGACTACTATGGAAAGAACACTGTCGATCGTTAAACCGGACGGCGTTTCGCGCGGCCTGATCGGTGAAGTGATTAAGCGACTTGAAAGCAGCGATTTTAGAATCGTGGCGATGAAGATGGTGCATCTCACGAAGAAACAGGCGGAAGGCTTTTATGCCGTGCATCTCGGCAAGCCCTTTTTCGAAAGTCTAACCGACTTCATGAGCTCCGGACCGGCTGTGGTGATGATACTCGAGGGTGAAAATGTCATCGCCCGATATCGTGAACTGATGGGGGCGACCAATTACAAAGAAGCAGCCGAAGGGACAATTCGAAAGGATTTTGCAACGGACATCGAAAAAAATGTGGTTCACGGTTCGGACGCTCCTGAAACCGCTGCCTTTGAAATGGCCTATTTTTTCAATAATCTTGAAATTGTAAGCTGATGCCCGCTACCGTTAATCTAAAGAATGTTTCCATTATCCTGAGCCGACCGCGCTATCCGGAAAATATCGGTGCGGCTGCCCGGGCGATGCGCAACATGGGGCTTGCGCAGCTGATCGTGGTGGACCCGCAGAACTGTGACCTGTCCCGGGTTTTAAAGATGGCGACCCATGCTGCCGCTGAAGTGGTCGAACAAATGCAGGTCTACGAAGACCTGCAGACTGCTCTTGAGCCTTTAAGCTACATCGTCGGTACGACGGCGCGCCTGGGGGGGCAACGACAGCTGGTTGGGTCCGCAGCCGGACTCGCGCAAAAACTGGCACCCATTTCGGAGAAAAATCAGGTGGGGCTTTTGTTTGGTCCCGAGGACCGCGGGTTAACCAACACAGATATCCGTTTATGCCATGAACTGGTCAACATACCCACCGCTGTATTTTCATCGTTAAACCTGGCCCAGGCTGTCATGGTGGTGTGCTATGAATTGCGGCGCTACAATCAACCCCGCGGTAAAACCTTTGTACCGCGACTTGCCAACCGGCACGAGCTGGAGGGCATGTATGCGCAATTGAAAGATATTCTGGTCAGAATCAGCTACATCCAGCCGGACAATCCCGATTATTTTATGAATAATATCCGTCATTTTGGTACGCGCCTGAAATTGCGGGCCAAAGAAGTGAGCATTATTCGCGGTATTTGTCGACAAATCGATTGGTATGGGAAAAAATGTTACCAAGACGGCTTAAAAGATCGTCGTGATTGAGGCCTTTAAATAATATATGGTTTCAGGTTTCGGATGTCAGGTGTCAGGTTTTGGATCGGAGGAGTTTGCGTTTTGTCAATGCTGACACCTGAACACTGACACCTGACACCTAAATTAAAATGGGGTTAGAGTTTAAGCAGGGTGAACCCCGTCTCCGGATCGAACATCCTTCTTCCTTTCGATTCCAGCAGTTCGAAAAGAATCACTTCCATGATATGCCACACTCTTACGCCCCGGCGGATGCATCCGGTCCGGGTGGATGCGCTCCGGCCGCAGGCCATGTGCAGATGAAGCACCGGATTGCCGTTCTGATCCGGAAAGAGTGTTCCGGTGCCGGCGATCTCGTGTACATTTTCCAAAACATACTCCAAAGACGATACGGGCAGTTCATCTCCACTTTCGGGCCCGACGATGAGTTTACTGCCTTTGTCGGCGCCGCCGATGATGATCAGCGAAG
>JASFIU010000185.1:0-8361 GCA_050122495.1 Desulfobacterales bacterium
GATAAAAATAAGGTGATAGAAGCCTGCTTTTCCCGGCAAAGACTATAGAGAAGCACCCATGAGAGTCAAGGAAAAAAACCACAACATATTAGGATTTGACTCTCGCTAAAACAAATGTGTATGTATTCTTTCCTGTTCCCTTAATTCATCGCTCAATCAGGGGATTATATTTCCATTTGATAGTTGTGCCGGATGTGTTATAAAATTTTGTTCATAAAATTAGTACTTCAGGAGAAATTACATGATCGAAATCAAATATGGGAGAAAATTTCTTTTAGAGATGATGCCTAAAAATTCGGTGTGTGCGGAGATCGGCGTCAACCAGGGCGCGTTTTCAGCAGAAATCCTGGAGGTGGTCCAGCCGAAAAAGCTCCACCTGATCGATCCCTGGGCCGGGGAAGACCATATCGGCAATTATGAGCTCGTGTGTGAAAAATTCAAGGATCAGATCGAATCCGGCCAGGTTGAAATTCACAGAGAAAAATCTCAATGCGTTTACGATCATTTCAAAGACCAGTATTTCGACTGGATTTATGTGGACGGCAGTCACAATTACAAAAGTGTCAAGCGCGACCTGGATTTTTATTATCCCAAAGTAAAAATGTATGGTTTTATCACCGGTGATGACTATCTTTTGATGCCAAAGCGCAAAGGCCTGCGGGACGCGGTAGCCGAAATCCACGAAAAATACCTGATGCGTTTGATTCTCATCAAAAATAACCAATTTATACTCTGGAAAAAGAAACCGGGAATGCCGCCGGAGGGGCCCTTGCCGCCACCACAGGTCGTTTAATTGAAATGCTCGCAATAAATAAGCGAGTCCCGCTACAGCGGGATTGTGGAATGCTGCCCGTCGAGAGCCTCTGGGTCGAACGATCTATTTGAATTTATTCCTCACGCAAAGACGCTAAGCCGCAAACAATATTTATTTAAACAATAGAAAAACCTTTGAATCTTTGCGCCTTTGCGGCTTTGCGTGAAGCCCAAGCTTTGGGTCACTTTAGGCACTTTTAGTCCTTATTCCGGTTCGCGGTAAAGCGCCAGGATACCCGAGCGCGCCAGCTTTTTGACACCCATGGGTTCCAGCAATCGGATGAGGGCATTTATCTTTTCCTGCCTGCCGGTGACTTCGATGATGAAGTGAGTGGCGCCGGTGTCAACAATCTTGCCCCTGAAGGTCTCGACGATCCTTAAAATTTCGGTGCGGTCTTTGGGCAGGGCCTTCACACAGATGATGGCCATCTCGCGCTTGACAGCTTCCTCGCCGGTCATATCCCTGACTTTGATCACATTGACGAGCCTGCGTACATGCTTCATAATATGCTCGAGCTTTTCAGGGTTTGTCTGTGTGGAAATCGTGATGCGCGACATTTTCGGATTGGCCGTCGGTGCGCCACAGATGGTTTCAATATTGTAACCGCGACTGGCGAAAAGCCCCGACACCCGTGCCGTCACCCCGGGTTCGTTGTCAACCAGCATCGTAAGGACGTAGGTTTGTTCATTCATTTCAATCCCTCAAGATCATGTATGATTGCGCTTGTCCGCCTGCGGCGCATCGATAAGCCCAGACGCATAAATAAGCCGATGGCTTATACTAAGTTAATATTGAGATAAATTCATACGATCAACAAAATCCATTATCAGACACATCCAAAAAGATCAAATAAGTATCTGACCGGGCTCCGGTGGTCAGACCCGAGGAGATAGAAGAATAAAAGCTTGAAACAAATAAGAATTCAGACAATAATAGCGCATCATAATTAAAACCCGACCCCAAGGACACACGAAAGGTTCGATCCGATGCTATCTGAATTTTACAATGAGGTTTTGACCTTCGGCCCCCTATCGGTTTTGCCTCAAAATTTGAATGACAAATGGATCCAGCGTTTACAGAAGATGGCGGATGACTTTTTGGATAGTAATTTTAACCTTTACGAATGCAAAGATGCCCGCGAAATTGGCGAGCCGATTATTGCCGCCTGTGTCTATGAAATTTTACGATACCAGCATGGCGATAAATTTGATCTCACACCCCAGGAAATGGCTGAGAAAGTCGTCATATATGCGCTTTCGGTCACGATGGAGACGGTGAATCGCAATTCCGATTATGGGTTGGTCCCGCCAAATCTTGATAATATCCTTTCGATGGAGCGAATCATCTCGTATAAAAAAACTAAACCCGAATTCGTTGAATTACTCAAAGAGGCCTGTATCGTGCGGGAGTCGGACAAGGGCTGGTTTCAGAATATTAAAGAAAAGTTCATCTCAGGCTAAAGGAATGGGGATTCGAAGTCATAATCTGGAGCGGGAGTTCAAGCATGGTTGATGTCAAAGACAGCGTTGATTTTTACTGGGATCCGATCTGCCCCTGGTGCTGGATTACATCGCGCTGGATGGAGGATGTGGGTCGCCAAAAGCAAATTCACGTCAACTGGAAGCTTTTTAGCCTAAAAATAATCAATAAGGACCGGGATATACCCGAGCATTTTAAGATATTGCATCAAATCGGTCTGCGGGCCCTGCGCGTGGCCGCCGCCGTAAACAAAGATTACGGAAATGACGGCCTTGCAAAGCTCTATACCGTTATGGGCACCCGCTACCATCATGATAACGACGATATCGACGAGCCTGATATTTTAGAGGAAATCCTGAACGCCTGCGGCTTTCCAACTCGCCTGGCAGCTGCCGTTGATGACGAGGCCTGGGATAAAATCATTACAGCCGATATGGATCAGGCCATCGCCAAAGTCGGCAAGGATGTCGGCGTGCCGCTCATCGTACTCGATGGTGGTAGCGGCCCGGGTTTTTTCGGTCCGGTCTTCAGTCCGGCGCCTAAAGGAAAACCGGCTGTGGCGCTCTGGGATGCGATCATCATTGCCGGCAGGACCCCCGGCTTTTTCGAGCTGAAACGAACGCGGGAGACCGATCCGATTTTCGGAGAACGCCCCGAAATTTAAGAAAGCGTAAATATTATCTGAAAACCCCCAGGGCCGAAAACACGATACACCCCTGCGAACCCTCCCCTGAGTCTCAATTTTCAAATCCCGATTTGACAAATACGCCTTTTTTAAACGATAAGAAGGGAGGCGTGAGCCTCCCTTCTTTTGTGATAGAAGCGACGGAGCGGGCCTTTGCCGGGGACTGGAATGAACACCTCATGCCGAGGCCAGACCAAAGAGCTTTTTGACGCAACCTGCCGCTGAACCGAGCAAGACAGTCATTCGGGCCGCCGGTGAAAAACCGGATGCTGTAAAGCCGGCCGGCAATTGAGCACCTCGATTACCCTGGTCTATTAAAATAAATTCCGATCTTAACCCGGGAAATTGTAAATACATATGCAGGCGTCGATTAAAATCAGCGTCTCCGTAGTCCGCAATAATTTTTTTATGATTGTCTGTCATTTTCATTGCCCTCCTTGTATACGCAAAATTTTATTTATTTTTGAACCTAAGATATCTCTTGATTTAACGATTTAAAAGTGGCATATATGACATATAAAATGTCGATTACGTCAAATTAAAGGTAAAAAATGCAAAAAGTCACGATTTTGGCCATGTATAATACCATGGCGTCAACGGTTATCGGTCCCATGGATGTTTTTTATCAGGCAGGAGTTTTGTGGAATTATTTCAACCGGCAAAAACCCACCCCCTACTTCGAGGTAAAAGTCGTTACAACCAACGGAGCGCCTTTTAAATGTCTGAGCGGGGCTCGAATGCTGCCGGAGGGCTCAATTTATGACGTGCAGGAAAGCGATCTGATTGTGGTTTCATCCATTTTGGACATTGACAAAACCTTGCAGGTGCAGGGCGAAGTCATCGATTGGCTCAAAGATCACCATCGCCGGGGCGCCCATATTGCCAGCATCTGTACCGGCGCCTTCGTGCTGGCTGAAACCGGATTGCTGGATGGCAAAACCGCAACCACCCACTGGGGTTTTGCGGATCAATTTCGAAAACGGTATCCGCAGATCGAGCTCAAACCGGAGCGTTTAATTACCGACGAAGGGGATCTGTTTTGCTCGGGCGGCTATAATGCCGGAACGGATCTCTCCCTCTACCTGGTGGAAAAATACTGCGGCCATGAGGTCGCTCTGCAATCCTCAAAATCTGTAATTTCCGATATCGGCCGCACAACCCAGGCCCCCTATGCCATTTTCCAGTTTCAAAAAGATCACACGGACAAACGGATCCTAACGGTCCAGGAGTGGATCGAAAATAATTACAATCAAACGTTTAATTATGACCACCTGGCCCGCAACTACGGTATGAGCCGCCGCACCTTTGAGCGGCGATTTAAAACCGCCACCGGAGACACACCGTTGATCTATCAACAACGCCTCCGGGTCGAGGCGGCCAAACGCTTGCTGGAGGATGGAAATCGCTCTTTTGACGAAATCACCTACCAGGTGGGTTACGAGGACAGCAGTTCGTTCCGCAAGGTTTTTTTAAAACAAACCGGACTGCGACCGACCGAATATCAGAAAAAATTCCAGCGGGTTTAAAAATTGTAGGTATTTGTACAACGGAATCGGATAGATGCAAAAATTGTCATTGACGAAAACCGTCGGACCGAACGACCCGACCACCGCCAGCAAATTTCTGGCTGAATTTACCGCGCTTTCCAAAAGCCGGGTCAAAGATGCCATGTCCAAAGGCGCAGTCTGGCTGAAAAAACAAAAAGGCAAAAAACACCGCATCCGCCGGGCGACCGCAGGCCTGAGACCGGGCGACATCCTTTCTATCTATTACGATAGCGTCCTGCTCTCAAAATCCCCCCCCCGGCCGGAACTGATCAGCGACCAGGGGCGCTACAGCGTCTGGCTTAAACCGGCCGGTTTGATGTCCCAGGGCACCAAATATGGTGACCATTGCTCCCTTTTAAGGCAGGCAGCGCTTTATTTTAAATCCAAACGAAAAGTTTACCTCATCCACCGCCTGGACCGCGAGGCCGCCGGTCTAGTACTGTTGGCCCACGACAAAACGGCTGCCGGCCGATTATCGCACCTGTTTCAAAAGCAGCAAATTATTAAAAGATATACGGCTAGGGTGCTCGGAAATTTTACCCGCACGCTGCCGGCAGATAAAATCGATTTGGCGTTGGACGGCAAGGCCGCACTGACCGAATTTGCGGTGGACCGATACGATAAAGAGACCGATACGTCCTGGGTACATATTGTGATTCGTACCGGAAGGAAACACCAGATTCGACGCCACTTTGAGATGATCGGTCATCCGGTTATAGGTGATCCCCGGTACGGAGAAGGCAATAAGAACTCAGAAGGGATGCAGCTTGCCGCCACCGCTCTTGAATTTCAATGCCCTTTTAAAAAAAAGAAACGGGTATTTGAATATGCTTCCGAATTATAAAGTGGTAGCCGCAAATTGAGGTATAAAAATAAATACTAGAAAGACTAGAAAAAATCTAGTAATTTTTCTAGGATACTATAAGGCCGGGAAGCTGGAAGGCTTGAACGCACGAAAACTACCAGACTTTCTTGCCTCCCAGCCTTCTATCTCAAGCTATGCGATATTTTGCCTTATCGCTTCCTGGTCCAGAAGCGAAATCAGATCCTTTTGGGTGAAAACCGGGTATCCGTATTTCCGGGCAGTTTTTTCATCCAGGGGACCGGTGTATCCCCAGGAGGCCAGGAGCAGCCTGAGCATCTGGGTTCCCTCGTTTAAAGAATTTTCGAGTTCCCGCAGGTTTTTTACCGAATCATCAATAAAATCATACTGTTGATTCCCGAATCGTTCCTGTATCTGGCGCATGTTTTCGACTTTGCTTGCGCCCTGATCGCCGCTGTAAACATCAGCCGCATCAATTTCCAAGCCAAAGGACCGGCAGAGCCGCAGTGTGGCATCCTGGTTTTTGTTTGTCAAAATGACAAAGGCGTCTTTCTGATGCTTTAATAAATGATCCCAAAGCGGCTGATAAGGTCGGTGATGTGCCAGCCAGCCTTCCGGGTCCTTGGCGATAAATTGCCGGCGCGTTTCATAAATCCGGAGGGTTCGATCGGTTAGCGACGCCGTCGTGCCCGAAATTAGGGTTTTATATTCGTGCGGGTCTAAAAAATGTTCGGATCGGCTATGGTGATTGTCTAGACACCAGCGCATCAGCAAAATCGCATCACCGATGGATTGAACATGGAAACGGTTTCGCTGAAAGAGTTCAATCAGCACTGACGGCAAATCAGCCAGGGAAGTGACCAATTCACCAGTGGTCGTATTGTAAGCGGTCAGGGTAACTTCATCGAGTGAATTTATCAACACGCCATCAAAATCAAGAATCAACATGTTCGGGCATCCATTCCGGTTTTGGGTTCGTTGTATTTAAAAATAAAAATGGGTGGGAGTCAATATAATCATCAGCCGGTTAGCTAAAGGATCAAATAGTTGAGTTGTCAAATCGTGCCGCACCTGTCTGGCAGCCCGGCCCGCCCACTGTGAAAATCGCACGGTCCTGGGTATCAAAAACCGCAACGGTGCCTTCGCCGAATACCTTTGCCTGCCCCTTAAAAACCTGATGACAGTCCCGGATACGGTTTCCGATGATGCGGCCGTATTTACAGAACCCCTGGCCGCCGCCCTTGAGATCCAGGAACAAATCCGGGTTCGTTCCGTAGACCGCGTTCTCGTTCTGGGTGCCGGCCGCCTGGGGCAGCTGATCGCCCAAAGCCTGGTTCCCGTGAAATGTGATCTAACCGTGGTTGCCCGCCATAGAAACCAGCAGGCCATATTGACCGGCCGCCAGATTGGATGGATCGAAGCGCAGGCCATACGCCAACAGGCTTTTGATATCGTTATCGAAGCAACCGGTTCCCCGGACGGCCTTCTGTTGGCACGGCGAGCGGTGCGACCCCGCGGTACCATCGTGCTCAAAAGCACCTACACGGAAAAGGGTAATACAGAAATGAATTTTTCAACCCTTGTGGTTGATGAAATCACCCTGGTGGGGTCGCGTTGCGGGCCATTTGTACCGGCGCTTGAGCGGCTGGAAAACCGCCTGGTGGATCCGACTGTTTTGATTGCCGGGCGTTATGGGCTGTCCGAAGCTTCAGTGGCATTTGAGCAAGCGGCTGAACCCGGAATGTTGAAAATCTTATTTCAGATTGCCCCGTAATTTTGCTAAAGCTCTGTTTCAAAAAGCCGATAATAATGGTTAGCGTGCTTCGGGAGGCACGCTAAGTCACCTTCTTTTACTAACCCTTAAAAAAGGGGTGGTCCTTCGGGGCCGCCCCTTCTTTATTTTCGATTGACGATATAAATTCCGAGACTAACAAAAATCAGGCTGAATATTACCCGCAGCGACAGAGGCTCTGACAGCAAAACAATACCCGCAATGGTGGCAAAGACAGGTGTCAGGAAGCTAAAAGAAGAAATTCGACTGACCGGATAGTTATGAATCAGGTAAAACCACATCAGATAGCTGAAAAAGGCGATCAGGAGACTCTGATAAGCAAATGATATCAGTATGAGTCCGTTGATTTTATGGATCGGCGTTTCTTGAAAAATAAAACTCAGCAGGAACAATATCGGAATGGAGAACAATGTCTGGTAAAAAAGGGTATGATAAGGCGAAAAGATGGCGACCAGCCGTCGTTTGATATAAATTGTGGTTATCGCCCAGATGGCCGAGGCGCAAATGGCCATGAGATCCCCGCCAAATTCTTGAATGGAAGGCAGCCCCAGGTGCTTGCTCAATAAAATAGTAATCCCGGCAAAAGATAGAATCAGGCCCCCGGATTTGCCCAGCGTCAGGCGATCTCCGGCCAAAAAGAAATGCGCCCCCAGGGCATGAAAAAGGGGCGACGTGTAAAGCAGGATCCAGGCCGAGGAAGTGGTGGTGAATATCACGGCCGTATAAATTAGCCCGAATTCGACCCCGAACAAAAACCCGATAAACATGCCGTCCTTAAGCCGGCCCGGAAACAGTCCCAAGCCCTTCCAGGCCATCCAGGCCATCAAGCACGCCGTGGCAATAACCGATCGCAGGCCCGCACAGAAAATGGGTGCAATACCCTCGATACTGAATTTTATGGCGACGGCATTCAGTCCCCACATCAAGCATAGAAGGGTCATCAGAAACACTGCTTTAACGTCAAGCCTATCAGTCGTCCGCGATTCGGCCATTATATCTCTCCAAAGGACTGGGGCGTGCAAAATGATCGCTTTTCATACAATAATTATTGATATTTGTCACCGGGTAAGCGAAGATGCAAAGGTCGGTGCCGGATAAAGACTACAGGATAAGGCATATCTGGAGAAACCTGACGGTTACAAACATATATGGGAGGATCCCATGAGAATTCATGCCGCTTTTATGATCATTTTTATGCCGGTGATCGCGTGGGCCGGAACC
>JASFIU010000186.1:0-8360 GCA_050122495.1 Desulfobacterales bacterium
CTCCTGGGGAAATGCACGCCTCTTGTCCAGGTGGACCGAGCAGAAGACACGGGAAAGGCTCAGGCGGCTCCAGGCTTTTGAGCCGGCCATTAAAATCAAAACGAGAGCGGCCAGAAGAGAGAGGTCACTTTGGCGGTACAATAGGGCGATGAACAGAATTACGGCCACCAAAATACAGATCAGCGGATAATTGAAGACAGTCGAATCTCTGTCCTGTAGGTGTTCGGATGCCATACGGTTATCCTGATGCGGCCGGCACCGGAATCCGGTCGATAATGTCCTCCAGAATTTGCTTTGCGCTTTCCCCCCGCAGGCGATTCTGTTCCTTTAAGATGAGTCGATGGGCGAGAACCGGAATCACCAGCGATTTGATGTCATCCGGCAGCGTATAGTCCCTGCCGCGGAGGGCCGCCAGGGCCTGGCCTGCGCGCATTAATCCCAGGGACCCGCGGGGACTGGCGCCGAATTGCACGGCGGGGTGTTCACGTGTCGCCCGGACGATATCGACAATGTATTGGCGAACGGGGTCGGAGATGATGATATTTCTCCTGTCTCTTTGCATTTGGCCGACATCTTCTATCGTTACCACAGAGACAAGTTCCTCAAGCGGGTCTGCTTGCTGAAATCGTGATAGTATCTCATTTTCTTCCTGCCTGTCAGGGTACCCTATGCTGCATTTTAAGAGAAATCTATCAAGCTGGGCTTCCGGCAAAGGAAAAGTGCCTTCAAGTTCGATGGGATTCTGTGTTGCCATGACAAAAAAGGGATTTGGGAGTTGATGGGTCTCGCCATCGACGGTTACCTGACGCTCCTCCATGCATTCGAGCAGGCTGGACTGTGTGCGCGGTATGGTGCGGTTGATTTCGTCGGCAAGCAGCACGTTGGTGATGGCCGGGCCCGGCCGGAAAGAAAATGAGGCCGAATGCTGGTCGTAAACGTTGAACCCGGTGATGTCGGCGGGCATCAGATCCGGTGTGAACTGGATCCGATTGAAAGTACCGCCCATGCTTTTGGCCAGACACTTGGCCAGCATGGTCTTGGCGACACCGGGAACGTCTTCTATCAGTACGTGGCCCTCCGTTATCAGGGCGACCAACAGGAGTTCGATGGTTTGCTTTTTGCCGACCATTACCCGGGATATGTTTTCAACTATTTTTTGACAAGGGCTGAAATCCACGCTGACCTCCTCTTTTTACGAAATTCGGGTCAAATCAGGGTCGGACCGGGTTATTATCTTCGACAGATTTATCTAATGGGCAGGCGCAATATGGACGATAATAGTATTACTTAAAACAGTTTTTGCAATCGGGGTCAATAGTATCCGGTCGGCAACCTAACGCTTAAAGCATTTTAATTTGGAAAGGCAGTCAAAATGTTTAAAAAGATTTTCGTATTCACACTATCCATTTTATTGTGCGCCTCCATTTTATTTGCAGGGGGCAGGGAAGAAGTTGAAAGTTTGTGTACTGAAAGATGGGGATCGAATCAGCAAATACGGGATGAGTGCATCAAAAGGCAACTTCATGCAGTTAAAATCTGGTTAAATAATTATTTCAATAAATATGTGGCTGTTCATATAGCTGCCGTAGATAAAGATCCCGATTCAACATACCTGCTGGAAGAAGCTGCTGTGGTCTATGATTGTGCAAGTGATTTTAAAGATTCCGCTGGAAGATATGATTATGAATTGATGCTTGAGTGCTGTGAGGAGGAGTTTCAAGCATACAATACCACAAAACAATAGAATCGGTTACAATCAAATCGTAAATTTTTGGGCTCAAAAACAGAGCCGTTTTTTCTGCACTCAAAAAAGCAGTTATAAGCCCTTGCACAGATCTTCTCTTAACCTCTTATTTCAGGTATATCAAGCAGTTGTCTTTGTGTGACCCTGGAATCTCTTTTTGGTTTGCATCATTGGGATACTGAAGCAATCTTGTATCCCACAAACTGAAAAAATGCTTTAATGTAGGAATCGCCCCAGAGGCGGTCAGACAGGTCCTTGTGCACGATATACATTGTCTCGCCAAAATCCCAGAAAACAATCGTCTTCCCCCTGGGTTTGAACTTGAGCAGGTCTTCTATATTGTACAGGTTGGCAACATACAGCATGAGGTAATCTGCCCGTGTTTCACTGATATCTTCATACAGCTTTTTCGTCAGGCTGTCGAAGGGCAGGTATGTTGATGATTTAAGCCAGAACACCTGACCGGTTGGTATGTCAGGATATTTTCGGTTTACGTACTCGACTACATGGCGGGAAATAGAGCTTATCAATACGTCTTTGTCGCGCTTGCGGTCCCGGATATCTGCGACAATCTCATCGACCAGGCGTTCGTCTTCCTCATCGTCTCCCTGAGACTTTATTTCAATGTTAAGTTTCTTGCTCAGGGTGCCCATGACTTCATCATAGGCGGCGATTTCTCCCGAGGTTATTTCAGATAGCTCTGCAAATGTGGTATCGCCTATTGCTCGCATCCTGCCATACAAGCGCAGCATCCTTTTGTCATGATAGACGACTATTTTGTTGTCTTTCGAGTATTGAACGTCGAACTCGATAAAAGCATATTTGCTGTTTTCTTCCGCGGCCTTCAGGGCCGCCATTGTATTTTCCTTAAAGTCTTCAGATGCGCCGCGATGCGCCCCTGCCGTGCATCTGTATCCGTAACTGTCTCGATTGTTTATGCCCTTTTGTTCAAGAATTTCGTCGAGGCTTGTCATATAGGGCGGCATGGCGCAACCGCCTGCCAGTGAAGCAAGCAAGATTAATGTGAAGACAGCCAAAAAACGGTGTTCTCTAGCGGACCGGGCCCGTCTGCGTGCTGATATACCTTTAAAGCTTGCGCGGATGCAAAGGATTCTATCCTCCAGGAAAATCCTATGGGTTTTTAATCATAAAATAATAGTTCTAATTACCATATATAACGAGCCCTGGAAAAATCGTTGAAGCTCACTCCAATTCCCTGGGTGCTGCTCCAGATAATTTTTCCACCCAGATCCATGTGCTTATAAGAAAAGGGATTAAAGAAAGAAAGATATATTTCCTGACCGATTGGACAAGATTCGTTAGTATCAACATAGGCGCCGTAAGAATTTATATCAAGGATGTAACCATCAAAAGTTCGATCCTTGAAAGTACAGGTGGTCGGTATCAAACAGGAATTCCTGGGTAAAGTGCGTTCATCAATGATAGATTTAGCGTATTCCAACAGCCTCAATTGCTCTTTCTCAGACATATTCAAAATCAGTCTCAGCAGACGGGAAAAGTTCGTGTTGTATCGCATGAATTTTTGTTTGCTGGTTTGCACGCCTGTATCTTTCATAATCGGGACTTTCTTGGACGGATTATTTTTTGTCTTTCTGTTCGTATTTTTCTAAAGATTCATGTAATAGGCGCCTGATAGCCTCTGAGCGGGACCAGATGTGGTTCTTGTTGCGGAAATCATCCAAACGCTTAAGCAGCCTTTTATCAATAGCGAAGTTCAAAATATCTTTTTTGGTTGGCATACTTTATTATTAATCCATTTACTTAAAAGTTGCAAATTTTTTGTTGGTTTTCATAGTCAAATTATTAAAAATAATTTATAAGTTCTTAACCGTTGTTAATTCCCGTGCCCAATCCAGGTCGGACCAGATTATCATTATCAAAACCCCTCTTGATTTTTCTTGAAGCGGCGGTCTTTCATATGTGCACAGAGATTCGATCATGAAATTTTTTGAAATTTTAAGACTGGTACCTTTTGGTTTTTAAATTTTTAGAGGTTGTGATATTCTGGCATATCACAAGTTTTCAGTTTTGGTGAAATTCTCAATATATCGGTACTTGAATTTTCTTTACTTTAAAAAGATTTTTCAAATCTCAAATTACAGGTTTTGGTGCTCGTGAAGCTCAATTTCATTCTCAATTCTCTTTACAACCCATATTCACCTGTTGAGCGATTTCTCAACCTCTGATTCGGCTTAACTTTAGAACAAGCATAGATTTCCGTCTAAACTTCAGCTTAATAATTTAGTTGAAGATTAAAATGGAGAAACCTCTCAAACTGTGTATTTCTCCCCCATGACATAAAAGTGTTTGTTAACCTATAAGAATTAATATTGTGCAAATAAATTACTGCTGCTTTCCACGCTGTTAAGTTCAGATAAATTATGTATTTAGACACCTTTAACAAAGGAGAAACCAATGATTAAAAAGATACTGTGGTCACTATTGGCAATCATCATCGTAATAATTCTTTACTTCCTGCTCTGGCCGGTTGCCATCGATCCGGTTGCATGGGAGGCTCCACCTAACCCGGGCTATACCGGCTCATTCCTGGTGAACGAACGTCTTAAGGGGATTGAAACCTTTGCAATCGCGGGCAATCACGGTCCCGAAGATATCGCAGTCGACAGCCAGGGGCGTATCTACACAACTTCTCACGAAGGACACATCGTACGCTTAAACGCAGATTGTTCCAATCCGCAAAACTGGGTCGACACCAAGGGCCGGCCTCTGGGCATTGATTTTGACGAAAAGGGAAATTTAATTGTGGCGGATGCCTTTCGCGGTCTTATTTCAATCTCACCGGACGGTTCAATTTCGGAGCTGGCGACTGCGGCAGACGGTTTACAGATCGGCTTTGCCAACAATGTAGACGTGGCCGCCGATGGTAAGATCTATTTTTCGGACTCCTCCACCAAGTTTCACGCAAAAGAATGGGGAGGGCCTTACGAAGCAGCGCGGCTTGAGCTAATGGAGCACGGCGGCCACGGGCGATTGCTGGTATATGACCCCACAACCAGAGTGGCCAAAACACTGTTGAAAGGTCTGACTTATGCCAACGGTGTCGCGATCAGCCACGATCAAACTTTTGTACTGGTGAGTGAAATGGGAGAATACAGGGTCATCCGCTTTTGGATTGCCGGTCCGGAAAAAGGAAAGTCTGAAACCCTTATCGGATCGCTGCCTTCTTTTCCGGATAACATAACAACAGGTCTTGAAGGTCGTTATTGGATCGCTTTCGTTTCCCCGCGAAATCAGTTGATGGACAAACTCGCAACCAAGCCCTTCTTGCGAAAGGTAATCTGGCGTATGCCGAATTTTATGAGGCCCAAAGCGATTGCTTATGGTCATATTTTCGCCATTGATGACAACGGAAAAGTAGTGGCTGACCTTCAGGATCCTGATGGTAACTACCCGATCAACACTGGCGTGACGGAAACGAAAGATCATATCTATGTAGGCAGCCTGGTTGCCCCTGTTCTTGGCCGCTTAAAGAAAGAAAAGATTGGTCTATAAAAAGGTAGGATTTCCTAACGACAAGAAAAAATGGTCAACTGCATCAATCCGGGTCGGACTAAATTATAATCTTTGGCATTTTAATATGAATTGGATAGATAGTGAATAGTTAATTTGGAGGTCGTATCGCCAACAAGCCCTTTAATGGGCGACTCTGAAGTCTCGAATCAATGAATTATTTGGCAAATAGCTTCTTAGAGTTAGAGCTTGAAGGTGAGAATAGGGGCATCATTTTAGTCTTGCTTATTTAGACGATAAAGAATTGATTCGCAGATATGCGTTTAAATTAGATACCGGTGTTTTAAAAAGTCGGCTTTGGGGAAATCCTATGATTTTCGTTTGCCTGGTAATTCCTGTTTACTGTCAATTATAGAATTATAATTTGTCATTTATACTTCTTTTCTCAAATCGTATAATCATGGGTTCGCGTTCATTACGATCCCTGTACAACTCGACTCCGAATCCTTCCTGATTTTTCCATAAGATTTGACCTTTACGTTTCTTATTTCCTCCGTCAGGGTGCGGGTCCACCACTGTGATCATTTCTCCTACTGCTAAAATCTCTTTTGTCTTTATAAAAAGACCGTTACGGCCATAATCTTTGAGTTGACCTTCATAGAGTCGGTTTTGAGTTGCGAAAAAGATTTCATATGAGCAAGAATGTCGTTTTTCAATCCTGCGTTCAATATTCCTGTATGTTTTTAATGCTTCCATTGCATACCTTTCTAAAACCGTTATCGACAAATCAGTGTTTTCTATTTTCTGCCTGCATTAAAATTAAAGACTCCCACAAATGCCGTTATTAAAAAAGGATCCGCCCACCCTCATAAAGGCCAAACAGGCCGGTTGAAAAGATGCACGTACATCCGAGAAGCCATCCAGGAATCTAAAAGCAATACCTGTGCCAAATTGTTATAATAGATAAATTCTTTATAGAATCAGATAGATATAGCGGAAATTGTTGAATTGCAAAACAATTGTAATGTGAAAAGAAGTCGTTAATAATGTGGTCGGAATTTCTCAATAATAAAGTATTAGAGGCATGAATTAGGGTCACACCGATAATTAAGCACTTCTGGCGCCTGGGGATACAATCAACCTGCCGACACGGGGAATTTCAGTTCGAATCATTGTTAACTCAGGGTAAAAACAGTGATAATGCATGAAATTGATAATTATAATATTTCCAAATAGTTTAATAATTTTTAAGAATAGAATTAAAAACAGTGAAAAGCTGTTAAATACAGAGATATTTATTCACAGTTTTTCGACTAAATGTTGACTAAAAGTCGTACCTGAAACCTAAAATGATAATGTGATATGTTGTGAATTAATAAGAATATCACAAAATTTTCGATAGGTTCAAAAATAAAGATAGGTTGTAGATATCCAAAATTTCAATTGCTTTAATTTATTGCATATATATTGATTTTTAAACATAATTTAAGAACCAAAAAGGTCAACCTCCATATGCTGAGATTGACCTTTTGACCAGGGGGAAAATCTGGCGTGGGCTAATCTGACCATTTCGTCTATGAAACAATCTATTTACAGATATTTGAAATAAGATCACACCAACCGCCTGAGCAGCATTTGATCTTATCGCAACGTTCACCCTTTTTCGAACATCGTTCGAGACATCTCTTTGGGCCCGGGTCAACCTGAGTATGCTTTCGACACATAAGATTTCCACAGCAAGGTTTAGATGAGGCGGCACATTCGCTACCATGTCCAAGACAGGGCACTGACGACGGAGTGGATCCATCACCGTCCCCCTCATCCTCCTTATCCTTCCCACCACTACTATGTGACACGCTAACATAAGGACCTCCTCGCGGTACAGGCCTGGGGGGCAGGCCCTCACATGGCCCTGTGGATTGTTCTACATCCGTTTCGGCGCTCCAGGGGCTTACAATCTGTGCTGTACCCTGACGAGCTACGATCTTGTCCCCAGCCTTAAGAGGGTCAACCAAGACTCCTGTCGTTAAACCTGTAGAATCAGCAGTTGAACTTTCTATCTGACCGCTTTGAGAACGGGTCACTCTTACCTCAACAATAACTCCAGCTTTAGTCTTGTTAAGCCAAATTCTCTCTTGACCGGGACAGATCGGTGTCTTTATCTCAGGTGCTTCAATATCCTTTTCAGGAATTACGCAATCGATGGGGCTTTTGATGGTTTCTCCACATAGCGTTTGCTGAACGCAATATTGGTAGTCAGATTTAAAAGCATGTATTGGCCAAGTAGCACAAATAATTGGCCCATTTTTTACCACAGGAATCCTACTATAAGCGTATAGTGCTTTATTACCCTGTTGGTCTTCTTCGTAGAGAAAAATCTCAGCACCGCAAAATAGATCGCAAATATATATCTCGTCAGCACCCAATGGCACAGGTTTATCAATTCTTGGTTTCGGTAATTGTGATGGAGCATGTTTCTGAACAATCTTTGAGACCTTCAAACTTGGCTTTGGATTATTGCGGTCAATATCTTGCATGGCTTCAATTTTGTCTTTTAGCTGCAGTTCTGCAGCCAAACTTATCGGTTTCTCGCTATAAGGTGTCCAAACAGCCCCGGATGTCAATATAGACCCAGAGAGATCATATTGAACCCGCACACCACCCTCGGTAAGGTCATATACACCGAAACCCATTTGACACTCCATTGGCTCTACTATTGAAGGTTTTGGAAACTCTTCTAAGGGTATATTCTTTACAACGCGAGGTTCTGAGGGAGTCCCGGATATATCCTGCACGGCCAAAACTGTTTCACCAGCTGCAAGCGGACGCTTTAGATGAACAACTCCGGAACCACCGCTATTCACCCGTTCTTTTCCCACAAGATTTTGTGGGTCCAAACTGTTTACAAATACAAGAATTGGGCATGGATGTGAGCCGGAATTATAGGCAATAATTCTCGTCCCAGCATTTACTGGCTCTAAAATTTCCACTTTAGATAAGCAGTTTGGTGAGATTGCGTAAACTTTTGTTGATAAAATCGTTATCATAATCACAGAAAGCATTAAAAACCACCCGGCCCTTAAATGTAAAGAAAACTTGTCACAAAGATTCTTTTCCATGGTTT
>JASFIU010000187.1:0-8343 GCA_050122495.1 Desulfobacterales bacterium
GTGAGCCGATTGAGCACAATATGATCAGCCGGGCGATTGAAAATGCGCAGGCCCGCGTCGAAGGGCATAATTTTGAAATTCGCAAGCAGTTGCTCGAATATGATGACGTGATGAATCAGCAACGTGAGGTTATATACCGGCAGCGGCGTGAAGCCCTGGACGGCAAAAGCCTGAAGACCGGGATTCTCGAAATGATCCGCGAAAAAGCCGATGAGATCGCCGACCTTTTTGCTGAAGAGAGAACCCCCGCGGAAGAATGGGATATAAAGGCTATCCAGGACGCTGTTTTCAAGCAGTTTAATTTCCGCCTGAACGCATTTGATGCGGACTCCCTGGACAACCTCAACCGGGATATCTTGGCTGATGTTCTATTTGAAGCAGCTGCTAAGGTTTATGAGCGACGGGAAACGACCATCGGTTCCGAAGATTTTAGACAATTGGAGCGCGTGGTCATGTTGCAAACCGTGGATAACCTCTGGAAGGATCACCTTCTCAGTATGGATCACCTCAAAGAGGGTATCGGTTTGAGGGGCTACGCTCAGCAAAACCCGCTGATCGTTTATAAAAAAGAAGGTTATGAGATGTTTAATGACATGATTTCCCGGGTTAAGGAAGAGACCCTGGGAATCCTGTACCGGATCCAGATTGAAGAACCTAAAAAGATAGAGGATTTCAGGAAACCGAAAGAACAAAAACTGGCATTTTCAGGTGCCGGCGAACCTCAAAAGCCCAAAACGGAGCAGCGAAAGTCGAAAAAAGTAGGCCGAAACGCGCCCTGCCCCTGTGGAAGCGGCAAAAAGTATAAAAAATGTTGCGGTCAGTAGATTTAAATAAAACCTGAATCAGGCGTTATAAATTTAGGTAAAAAAATAAAATCATCCCCTTTACAAGCGCTGTCTCAAGTGATTATTATAATGGAACAACCAGCCCGAAGCAAACAGTTGCAATACCGTAAGCATGCAGCCGCCGACTGATGCCGGAAGAACCATTTTTTTGGGAGATCGATTAGATGGGTGAATACAATCCGGAATTAGAAGAAGGTGTCGGCTCGGAGGTTGGTGAAGAGCTCAAAGAACCGGCGATGTATAAGGTGTTGCTGCTGAATGATGATTATACCGCTATGGATTTTGTTGTTGAAGTTCTCCGATTTGTATTTCATAAATCCATAGAGGATGCGACCCGGATTATGCTCAATGTGCACCAAAACGGTGTGGGGTTGTGCGGAATTTATTCTTACGAGGTTGCGGAAACCAAGGTCAACACAACTGAAGCACTCGCACGCGAAAGAGGGTTCCCGCTTAAATGTACCATGGAAAGAGAGTAGATCATGATCAGCAAAGAACTTAGCGCGACACTTGGCTTTGCCGTTAGAGAAGCGAAAAGAAGACGGCATGAATATGTCAGTATCGAACATATTCTGTTTGCCATTATGAATGACCCCACCGGTGTGGAAATCGTCGAAAATTGCGGTGGTGATGCCGATAATCTTCTGGACGCCCTCGAGAAGTTTTTTGATGAAAAGATTGAACAGATTCCGGAAGGCGATGATTACGTCCTGCAGCAGACCATCGGTTTTCAGCGGGTCATTCAGCGGGCGGTCAATCACGCCCGTTCGGCTGAGAAACAGGAAGTGGCTGTTGCCGATGTCCTGGCTTCTATCTTTCTGGAAAAAGACTCTCACGCAGAATTTTTTCTGAGCTCCGAGGGTGTTACCCGTCTGGATGTTCTCAATTACATTTCACACAATATTGTCAAAGACCCTTTCACGGACAGCCCCGACAGACTGGCACGGCCCGGCAAGGAAGAAAGGGATCGCCGCAAGAAATCAAACCCGCTGGAACTTTTTACGCTGAACCTCATCGAACTGGCGGCTGAAGGGAAGCTCGACCCGCTGATTGGACGGCAAACCGAACTGGAACGCACGATGCAGGTGCTTTGCCGCAGAAGGAAAAACAATCCGGTTTTTGTCGGCGACCCCGGTGTGGGCAAAACCGCTATGGCCGAAGGCCTGGCTCAGAAAATTCAGAAAAGAGACGTCCCCGACCTTTTAAAAGATATGGAAATCTACTCCCTGGATCTGGGCGGCATGCTGGCCGGAACAAAATTCCGCGGCGATTTTGAACAGCGTCTCAAAGGCGTCATCGCCGAGCTGCAAAAGAAACCCAAAGCCATTCTGTTTATTGATGAAATTCACACCATTGTGGGAGCGGGGGCGACCAGCAGCGGGTCTATGGATGCGTCTAATATATTGAAACCGGTCCTGGCCAGCGGAGAGATTCGCTGTATCGGGTCTTCGACCTTTGAGGAGTTTAAAAATCATTTTGAAAAAGATCGGGCCCTGTCGCGACGATTTGAGAAAATCGAAATCATGGAACCGCCGGTATCGCAAACCGTTAAAATTTTAAAGGGTCTGAGATCGCGTTATGAAGAACACCACAACATCCGCTATACGGATGCGGCCTTAAAAGCGGCTGCCGAGCTTTCGACAAAATATCTCAGAGATCGATTTCTGCCGGATAAAGCCATCGACGTCATTGATGAGGCCGGCGCATTTATCAGGCTCTCGGGTTCAACGAACCGGAAAAAAATCAACCCCGCCGATATTGAAAAGATCATCGCCAAGATGGCCCGGGTGCCGACTCAGAGTGTTTCTACTTCCGATCGCTCAAAACTCGAAAATTTAGAGGATGGTTTAAAAGAGGTGGTGTTTGGTCAGGACGATGCGATCAGCGCATTGGTTACGTCGATTAAACGTTCGCGTGCCGGCCTGGGATCACCTGAAAGACCGGTGGGCGTTTTTCTGTTCACCGGCCCTACCGGCGTGGGTAAAACAGAAGTGTCGTTGCAGGTGGCGCGGATCATGGGTGTGGAGTTTATCCGATTTGATATGAGTGAGTATATGGAAAAGCACGCCGTCGCACGCTTGATCGGTGCCCCGCCGGGTTACATCGGATTTGATCAGGGCGGTTTGCTGACCGACAGCATCCGTAAACACCCGCATTCGGTATTGCTGATGGATGAAATTGAAAAGGCCCATCCGGATCTGTTTAATATTTTGCTGCAGGTAATGGATCACGCAACCTTAACGGACAACAACGGTCGCAAAGCGGATTTTCGAAACGTGATCCTGATGATGACCTCAAATGCCGGCTCAAGGGAGATGAGTGCAGCCAACATCGGATTTGGTCAGACCCATAAAGACGCAGAGTCCAAGGGCAAAAAGGCCATTGAAAAGCTATTCAGTCCCGAGTTTAGAAATCGGTTGGATGAAACCATTACGTTTAATGCCCTTGACCTGGAGATCATGGAAATGATCGTGGACAAATTCATCTCCGAACTGAATCAACAGCTGTCCATCAAAAAGGTAGCCCTGACGATATCGCCGGCGGTGCGCACCTGGCTGGCCAAAAAAGGTCATGATCCCACATACGGTGCCAGGCCGCTGGGGCGCGTCATCCAGACCGAGGTCAAAGATAAGCTGTCTGAAGAGATTCTGTTCGGAAAACTTCAAAACGGCGGCCTTGTATCTCTGGGCCTGACCGACGAACAGCTAGTTTTCGATTATAATTAATAGGAATTGAGGAATTTATTTTGCAATTTTAATTCCTTAATTCCTTAATTCCTCAATCCCCATAATCCATTCTGAATGGCTGTCTACCTCTTATCCAACGATTTAATATTTCCTTCCCCCCAACTTGCTTCGGAAGAAGGTCTTTTGGCTGTCGGTGGTGATTTAAGCCAGGAGCGGTTGGAGCTCGCCTATCGCATGGGAATTTTCCCATGGTATTCGGAAAATGAACCGATCATGTGGTGGTCACCGGACCCGCGTCTCGTTCTTTATCCCGCCGAACTCAAAGTCTCGAAGTCATTGGCAAAGACTATCAAAAAACAGCTTTTTGAAGTGACGGTGGACCAGGCCTTTGAATCGGTAATAAAAGCGTGTGCGCATAGTCGAACCCGCAGAAAGGAAGGTACCTGGATCGTAAACGATATGGTTGCAGCCTACTGCCGTCTGTATGAGTCCGGACTGGCCCATTCAGTCGAAGCCTGGCAGGACGGCCAGCTGGCCGGTGGGCTCTATGGCGTATCATTTGGAAAGTGTTTTTTCGGTGAATCAATGTTTACCCGCATCAGCAATGCCTCCAAGGTTGCTTTTGTGACCCTGGTCGAACACCTTAAGGCCTTGGATTTTAATTTGATTGACTGCCAGATCACCACCGCCCATTTGCTCAGTTTCGGGGCCCGGGAAATATCCAGAGCCCGCTTTCAGGCCGAATTAAAACAATCACTCGAATCTCCCACCCTAAAGGGCAAATGGTCTCTTGCCTCTCCATTTCCTTCCGGTGATAAATTTGACTAACCCGCTCTTTTTATTCTTGACCGCCCCGGTATTCATAAATGAAGTTTAAAAATATAGGCGACGTCTTGCGGCCGCCATTTCATGGCTTGACAGGAGCAAATTATTCCGTTTAGATATCAGATTCTCATAAGGGAAACCACAAATCGGCAAACAATTCGATCGTGGAAGAGGAGGTTATTTCAGAATGGAAAAGGACTGCATTTTCTGTCAGATCGCTCATGGTCAAACGGATACTGAAATTTTATATCAAACGGACACGCTGGTTGTGTTTAAAGATATTAATCCCCATGCGCCGGTTCATCTGCTGTTTGTTCCTAAAAAGCATATCCGCAGTGTCAACGATCTTACCGGGGCGGACCAAGAGATCCTGGCAGAGTTGATTATGGTGGCCAAAGAAATGGCCAAAGAACATGGTGTTTCCAAATCCGGTTATAAGTTGCTGTATAATGTGGAGAAAGGCGGGGGGCAGGTTATATTTCATCTGCACCTACACCTAATCGGAGGCTGGGTTTAGAATTGATTGTAAACTGTCATCTTTTGCCCGATAGCTGCGTTGCCCCGCTATCGCGGGATTAAACACATCTGTTTCTATGAACATTAAGGTGTTCATCAATTTAATTCAAAATGCTCACGTACTCCGTGTACGCTCCGCTTTTGAATTAAGTCGCACCTTTTGAACTCTTTAATTTATAAAACCTAGATGTGAAATCCCGCGCAGCGGGGCCTTCAGACAAGAGCTAACGCTTAAAATCCAGTTCACATATTTTTATTTCAGAAAAAGAAAAAGAAATTCAATTAAGAAGGGTCGGCCTATGGGTCGACCTCTATTCTATCTCAAATTCTCACCGAAATGAATTTACCTTACAGCAAGAATGCCGGGTTGTATATTCACATTCCGTTTTGTGTGCGGAAATGTCCTTATTGTGATTTTTATTCGGTCACCGATTTAACGCTGAAGCCGAGGTTTCTGAAAGCGCTGATTACTGAAATGGAGCTGGTTTCAACTGAAGGGCTTTCCTTTGATACCGTGTATATCGGGGGGGGCACGCCTTCCGTCTGTGAATCTGACGAGATCGATCGCATGATCACACATGCCTTCGAATCCTTTGAGATCCTGGCTGATGCTGAGATCACCATTGAAGTCAATCCCGGAACGGTGAACCTCGAGCAGCTGACGGGCTTCCGAAAAGCAGGTATCAACCGCATAAACATCGGGGTGCAGTCCTTTCAGCAGACAAATCTTGATTTTCTTGGGCGGATCCATTCCATCGATGATGCCGGGCAAGCCCTGATTTTTGCACGGGAGGCGGGTTTTGATAAAGTTGGAATCGATTTGATTTTCGGCCTGCCGGGGCAGTCTATGAAAGATTGGCTACTTGACCTCCAGCAGGCCGTTGATTTTCAGCCGGCGCATCTTTCCTGTTATATGCTCACCTTTGAAAATGGGACGCCTATGAATCTTGACCTGAAACTCGGCCGGTTTCAACAGCTGTCGGAAGATGGCGTCCGGGTGCTTTTTGAATCCACCATCGAATTTTTGGAAGATAATGGATATTTCCAATATGAAATATCGAACTTTGCCATGGAAGAAGACCGGGGCACAAACGTTTCCAGACACAACCTGAAATACTGGACCCTGGCACCGTATATAGGCCTGGGGCCTTCAGCCCATTCTTATATCGATTCCCGGCGTCACTGGAATGTCGCCAGTGCGGGTCAATACATCACAGCAATTGAGTCCGGGCAATTGCCGGTTGCGGACCAGGAATTGCTTACTTTAGAACAGCAGCGAATAGAAGTTATCTATCTGGGATTAAGAATGACCAGCGGGATTGACCTGCGCTTTTTTAAAAATAAATTTGGAGTTGGTTTTATTGAGACACATAAAGAAGTAGTTGCTGAGCTTGAAAAAGATAATTATATAGAAGCCACTAAAAGCCACTGCGCGTTAACAAGGAAGGGCAGGGCTTATCTTGACAGCATTACATCTATGCTTCTCGCTTGAGTTTTGTTCGAGATAAAATGATTGACACTGAATTGGCTTTTATAATTAGAAGGCTTATCTGCATTTTATCGAGCTGCAGATATACGAATACATCACAACGTTTTCAGAGATTAAAAAGTACTGATATGTCGGAGATATCGCAAGTTTTAAAATAGAAAATAGACCGGTGCCCATAGCAGCATATCTCGACCTTGATTATTCAGGTAGACCTGCTTTGCGAAGACCCTTTATTATGCGCTCACTAACTGATTGATCTTTATAGGGAAACCTCTGTCGCCGTCCCTCCAGAGAAAATTCGGGACTTAACCTGAGAACTTCTTTAGCCTCGGCCCGGGTCTCCTCTTTGCAGCCTTTCTCAGCATAAATCAGCGCCAAAATCAAGTGAACCGGTAGAAAATCTGGATTGATGATGATGGCTCTTTTTAATATCTCAATTGCCTCCTCATGCTGTTCTGACAAGAAATAAGCGTGACCTAAGTTCCATAAATACCAAACTGGGTATATGGGATTGAGACGCATCGCCCTTCTCACTAACTCTATCCCTTTCTGTGGCTTCCCAGCCCATATTAAAATTTCTCCATGTTGCTCAATAGCATCAGCACAATTGGGATTCAAATTTATTGCCCGTTCGATTGAGGCAATGGCTTGATCATGAAACTTTTTCCAAAGATAGACATCGCTCAATACGATGCGTGCAGAAGTTAGTGAGTCATCCAAGGCTATAGCACGTTGCGACAATTCAAAAGCTTGCTCCAACGATTGAGGATCCCGACTCCATCCATTGGCCCAGTTTGCCCAGTGGCACTTACCCAAGTTAGAATATGCAGAGGCATACTCAGGGTCTATATTTATGGCTTTCTCAAGCATTTGCTGTGCCTCAGCCATTGACTCTTTGGTCCAACGATATATAGACTCCAACCCGCGCAAGTTATAGTCGTAAGCCTCGAGGTTATTAGTATCTTTTTGCAACAGGCGCTCCTGCTCATCCTCTGTCAGCTTCACAGTTAAGGCTGCAACAATTTTTTGTGTCACTTCATCTTGTAACGAAAAAATATCAATCAGGTCCCGATCATACCTCTCTGCCCAAAGGTGGCCCTCAGTACTGGCATCAACCAGCTGCGCTGTTATCCGTACCCGGTTACCAGCTTTGCGAACGCTGCCCTCCAATACATATCGGACCCCCAGCTTCTTTCCCAATTCCTTTACTTTCACGGCCATTCCTTTAAACGTAAAAACTGAGTTGCGGGCAATGACAAACAGACCTGAGACTTTGGAAAGGTCAGTGATAAGGTCTTCGGTAATCCCGTCGCTGAAATATTCCTGCTCGGGATCACCGCTGATGTTGGCAAAGGGCAGAACAGCAATGGAAGGTCTATCAGGTAATTTATACTCCCCTTCGTCCCCAGATACGGTTATCGAGGACTTCTTTTGTACTTTATACACCCTTACCGGCGTTTTTATATTCTTAACGGTATGTTCTCCTTGGAATTCATAGCTCAAATCCAATTTGTTTTCGATGCTGTCATAGACGGTTCCAGAAATGCTAATGCCACTTGCCTCGGCCAGTCCCTCTATCCGGGCTGCCATGTTGACCCCATCCCCGTAAATTCTGTCACCTTCCACGATGACGTCTCCAAGGTGAACACCTATCCGAAACTCCATCTTTCGGTTTTCGGGTAACACATCGTTCCTGATCTTCAGTTCATCCTGAGTTTTGACGGCACATCGCACTGCATTCACAACGCTGGTAAACTCAGCCAATAAGTTGTCCCCAGGAGAGTCAACCACCCGGCCCTGATGCTTCGTAATTAGCATAGTCATTATTTCACGGTAAGCCATTAGGGTGCTGACGGTCGCATCTTCGTCCTCACCCATGAGACGGCTGTAACCTTTAACATCAGCGCTCAGAATGGCGGTGAGCTTACGTTTAAAACCTTCTTCTGCCATATTGGCACCTCCAAATTTAAGGTCTCAAACC